>CAZUTN010000005.1:0-17676 GCA_964623365.1 uncultured Candidatus Bathyarchaeia archaeon | reverse complement strand
TCACAACGGATATCCCGGCGAAGCAGTCGATGTAGGTCTTCCCATCGAGATCGGTTACCGTCGCTCCATTTGCACTTGCTACCACTACAGGCTGTAGGGACTTGACAAAAGAGTGCATCACATACTTGTCGTAGTCGTCCATGACCTGTTTCGTCGTTCTTTGCAGCATCCTTGAATCCAGCGATACTCGTGCCGACGCGGGTTAAGGTTTTCTGGAACTCTCGTATGGCTCGTTCCTACTCTTTCATGACGATCTGACGTGTTGCTGCAGTTCCTGCAACCTTTCCATGCTTTCACGGGACAGCGTCACTAGCAGTTCGCCTGCCACAGCTGATGTCTGCATGATCTTCGGCGAAGCCGCAACATAGAGTTCAGACACCAACCTCTCGAGGGCTATCGCTTTCTCAAGGTTGCCCAGAGATTTGCTTCCGACGGCAGCGTTGATCTTTGCAATCGGTTCAGCCAGCTTCAGGTTTGTGATAGGTTCAAGCATGATTTCGACGACGCTCTCGACCCGAGCCCTTCGCATCATCTCCATTCTCTTCGCGCTGCTCCTATCATAGTCGGATAGGAGAGCCTTCAGTTTGGGCTCGTCGGTTTCCTTTTCCATTGCCTCGTACAGTTGTCCAAGCTTTCCCTCGATTTCGATGAGTGAGGTCATGAGAGAACTGAACGTGTACCTCTCCTCATCGGTCAAGCCATTACCACCTTGTTGCTATGACCTTCTTGTCTGTGAAGAAGTCTACGCAGTCTATTTGCCCGTGGAGGACGCCGAAGAAGGAGTCCCTGAAGCCTGCAAATGGAAAGAACGCCATCGGCGCGGCTATGCCTATGTTTATCCCAATATTACCGGCCTGAACTCTCCGCCTGAATTCGCGCGCGGTCTTGCCGCTGCTCGTGAATACGCATGCTTCATTTCCGTAGTTTGTCTTTGTGTTGATCATCTCAATCGCGTCGTCAAGGGTCTCAGCTTTGATTAGGCAGACGACTGGACCGAATATCTCGTCTCTAGCGATTGTCATGTCTGGTGTTGCTTGGTCGAAGATCGTCGGGCCTAGGAAGTACCCCTTGGGATACCTGTCCACTTTCACGTTTCTTCCGTCGAGCATCAACTTGGCTCCCTCGTCTACGCCCTTGTCTATGTAACCCAAGACGCGTTCCTTTGCTCTCCGGCTCACCAACGGTCCCATCTCGACAGATTCATCAAGTCCGTATCCCAGCTTCATTCGGGCTGCCGCCTCAACGAACTTCTTCTTCAGAGATTCGTACACATCACCCACCGCAACCAGGTTGGCTCCTGACAAGCACCGTTGCCCTGTATTTCCGAAGAATGAAGGTAGAAGGGCAGGTATCGTTGTGGTCAGATCTGAGTCGGGCATTACGACGACGTAGTTCTTCGCGCCGGCTTGGCACAGTGCTCTCTTGCCATGCTCACCGGCGAGCCGGTAAATTGACTTGGCTACAGGAGTCGACCCAACGAAGGCGACACCTTGAATGCTAGGATCAGCTACTAGAGCTTCGTTGACCTCCTTAGCTCCGTGTACCACATTCACAACTCCTGGAGGCATGCCCACTTCCTCGATCGCTTTGACGCACCACTGCATCGGGAGAGGCGTTATCTCACTTGGTTTCACGACCAATGTGCAGCCGAGGGCGATTGCTATGGGAATGAACCAGAAAGGAGCCAGAGAGGGGAAGTTGAAAGGGCCTATCACTGCAAACGGGCCTAGAGGTTCGCGAACGAGAGTCTCATCCACTCTGGAAGCAATCTGGTCAAGTTGCTCTCCCTTCGCCAGTGTGTAGGCCGCAGCGCATCCGGCTTCAACGTTCTCCACAAGCCTTCTCGTCTCTCCTCTGGCCTCGTCTATGATCTTGCCGTGATTTTGAGTCGTGATCCTTGAGATATCTTCGAAGTACTCGTCGAGCTTCTGTTTCAGCCTGAAGACGTATCCTGCTCTTGTGGTGACTGGGAGTTCACTCCACCTTCCAAATGCGGTCCGGGCCGATTCGACAGCCTTGTCCACTTCCTCTCTTGTGGCGAACGGGGCCTCGGCGATGACTTCGTCCTTTGCTGGATTCATCACAGGTTGGGCGTAGCCAGATTGCGAATCAACCCATTTTCCACTTGTGAAGAGCTTGAGCCTACCGTAATTGTTTTGGATCTCCTGTAATTCGACCATTTCTCTTACCATGCTCCGCGATCCAGTCGAGCTTTGAGACAGACTTCGACGAGTCTGACAGCTTTAAGATAGCTGTTCGATAGAAGACCTCGTGGGTCTCCATTGTCACAGATCGGTTCGAAAGTGGTCTCGCTCGTATCGCCAAGCTTAACCGATTGTCGAGACCTGATCAGCGAAGCGCTGGCCAAGCAGAAAGTCCTAGTAGTAGTCGGCAACTGCACAGTGAACTATGAGGGTAGGGCGGCTTCCAAGCTCACATGGGGTGAGCGGGTCCTAATGATCAAGGCTGATGGTTCGGTACTGATTCATCGTCGGTCAGGATACGAGCCAGTCAACTGGCAGCCTCCAAAGTGCCAGTTCCGCGTTAGCTTGGAAGAGGGAAAGCTTCTCAGCGTCTTGGCAATTCGCCAGAAACCGAGAGAATCCCTCAGACTCCTCTTCGACGACATCGCGGTGGTCTTTGCCCTGACACTAACTGACGAAGGCGAATTCGCGATGCATGTCACAGAGGAGCAAATGAAACGGGCGATCATGCTTGATCCATCATTGGTCGAGCCAGGATTGAAGCTAATTTCCGAAGAGACCAAGATGGGCGATTCGGGTTTCACCGACATCTACGCGGAGGACTCTCAAGGGCGTCTTGTTGTGATCGAGATCAAGCGTACCCTCGCAAGCCGCCACGCAGCTCTGCAACTGAACCGCTACGTCGAGACTCTGAGGAAGAGAGTGAACCGTCCTGTCAGGGGCATCCTTGCGGCTCCTGAACTAGGCTCGGGGACATCGACGCTTCTTGCGAAGCTTGGGTATGATTTCAAAAGTGTCTCTCCCGAGAGGTGCTTTCAGATCCTGAAACCCAGAACTGACGCCCGCCTAAGCGAATTTCTTCGATGACAGTCTGCTAGAAATAGCGGTGATGACACAAGGCTCTATTTGTCGCAGGCACTGAGCGTTTCTGACTCAGTCTGAGGGTTTGCACGTTGAAGAGATCGTTGTCGCCTCAAAGTATGCTCGAGACATTGAGACCGTCTCTCGCAGATCAGCGGCCTTTTCAGTCCGATTCCAAGAAGCCTCGCGGGGCCGTGTCGGTCCTCTTCAAGGCAGAGGCAGCCGATCTGTGGCTGCTCATGATCAGGAGAAGTGAAAACCCAAAGGATCCTTGGTCTGGTCAAATGGCGTTCCCGGGAGGTCACGCCGATCCTCGAGATCGGACACTTCTTGACACGGCTGCGAGGGAGACCTTGGAAGAGGTAGGGATCAACGTACGCGGTCAAGTTTTCCTTGGATGTCTTCGCAACGTGCAGCCCAAGAACGCTCCGATGGTAGTCACTCCGTTCCTATTTCTCCTATCGACAGAAGTTCATCCCACCACGAGCCGAGAAGCCGAAGAAGTCCTTTGGATCCCGATATCCTTTCTATTGAAACGGAAGAACGTTTCTTCAATCAGGGTTCCAATCGGCCGCCAAGAAGTATCGATGGGTTGCTACGTCTACTTGGATCACATCATCTGGGGAATGTCATTCAGAATCATACGAGAGATAATCTCCATGATAACTAGAGGTCCGTAAGGAAGGCAATTGGATAGATACCTTCGTCAAATCGACGCACTCGTTATCTACTACATGGCTGCACTGTCTGATGGTGTCAGCCATGAAGTTGTCAGTTGTCGGTGCAGGCGGAGTCGGTCAGGTCATCGCCAGTCACCTTGCCTCTAAGGGCGCAGCTCTGAAGGTCGGCGACATTGACCGGTCTAGGCTACGCGAAGTCGCAAAATCATGTGCAGAGAAGGTCACGACACTTCGGGTGGATGCCGGCGACCCTAATCAGGTCGGGCGATTGATCGGCGGATCGGACGTGGTCATCAACGCATCTCATCCGCGGTTCAACAAGCTCATCATGCAGCAGGCGTTCAAGAGGAAGGTGAACTACATGGACTTGGCTAGCCATGACCCAGCGGCCTTGGCCGCACAGATGAACCAAGGCTCAAAATGGAGGAAACGTGGACTCGTCGCGATACTGACAATGGGAGAGGACCCAGGACTATCCAACGTCATGGCGAGACGAGGAGCAGACATGCTTGATCGAGTGAGTGAGGTTCGGATAAGAGATGGAGAGACCTCCACAAGCGAGACCTATCCATTCGTCGCCCTGTTCGCTCCCGACGTTTTCCTAGAGGAAGCTGTTTCTCCTGTTCACTACTTTGAGGGAGGAGAGATGAAGACGGCCCCACCAATGTCCGGGAGGGAGATCTACCTGTTTCCGCAGCCAATAGGAGAGGTACCTGTCTACAGCATGGATCATGAGGAAGTGCACACACTACCGCTCTATCTGCCAAAGAAGCCTAGCTATGTGGACTTCAAACTCGCTCTTACGGACGACGCAGCCTCCTCCATCAAGCTATTTCACGCGCTCGGTCTCTTGGAACGAAAACCATTGAAAGTCGGAACGGTCAAAGTCAGTCCGCTAAGCGTTCTCTTGAATCTGTTGCCTCCCCCCTCTCAGATCGCCGGGAAGATTCGAGGAAACGCGGGAATTCTCGTCGAGGTCAGAGGAGAAGTCTCCCGGGGACGACATCTGCATAAACTATATGTTACTATGTCGCATGACGATGCGTTTGCAAAGTATCGGACAAACGCAACTTCGTACTTGACAGGAACTCCAGCCGCCGTTTGCGCGCTCATGGTGGCCGAAGGGCGAATCGAGAACCGAGGAGTAATTGTCCCGGAATGCTTGAACGCTCGAAGCTTCATTGAGAATGCGAAGAAGTTCGATATGCAGATTCAGATTGAGAAAGCTGGACTGTAGAACTGCCCTTCAGCTTGAACCGTTTCGCGTAGGTTTCAAATAGTGAACTCCAAGTTTCGGAATAGATAGCTCAAGATGAGGATGATAGACGAATGAAGACTCTGGTCCTCGGGGCTTCAGGACAGATCGGTGCGTACACCGTTCAAGACCTAGTTGAGTTCTGCAAGGCGGAAGTTGTAGCTTCCAGCCGAAAGCTCGCGAACGTCAAGAAGGCCATGACGGATCTGAGACTGGTCAGTCGTGTGAAGATCATGGAACTTGACGCAGGCAACACGGACAACGTGGCCAAGGTTGCTCAAGAGGAAAAAGTCGACACAGTTGTGAACTGTGCTTGGTATCAGACCAACCTATCCGTCATGGAAGCATGCTTGCGAGCTGGCGCTCATTACACTGACCTGGGCGGGCTCTTCGATACTACCCTGAAACAATTGCAGCTTCATGAGAAGTGGAAAGACGCTGGAATCAAAGCGACGATTGGTCTTGGCAGTACCCCTGGGATAACGAACATCGCCGGGGCCGCAGGCGCAGCTAGACTCGACAAAGTTGACACTATAGACATCTACTGTTCGTGGGGCAACACTTTGCCCACACAGGAGGCGGCGTGGCCCGGCTACTCCGTACGAACCGTTATGGACGAATTCACTCAGGAACCGGTCATGTGGCTAAACGGTAGACATGTCAAGCAACCAATCCTGTCGGGAGAGACAACAGTTACTATGCAGGAACCGATCGGCAGAATCACTGCGTACTACGTTAAGCATTCCGAACCTGCAACCATGGGCAAATACATTGGAAAAGGTTGTCGCAACGTGACATTCCGGATTGGATTTCCAAGCACAGATCTTGCGACTTTCAAGACGCTAAAGGGTCTCGGGTTTGCTGACACGAAGGAGATCACAGTTGGCGATGCACATGTCTCTCCCATTGACTACTTGACTGCAATGTATCAGAGAGCGGTTTCGAAATCAAGGAGCGAGCCTTCCCCGCGCAAAGAGTACGAGTACGATGCGTTCAGGATAGATGTCTTCGGTCTTCGAAAAGAATCTCCGGCTACGGTCACTTATCACATAATCACATGGAACGACCCTAAGAGAGGAACATCCTCAGCACGCGACACTGCTGTCCCTCCTTCGGTGGTCTCCCAATGGCAGGCAGCCGGAAAGATCAAGGATGCCGGCGTCTTCCCACCTGAAGCCGTCGTCGACCCAATCGCATTCTTCCTTGAGGTTGGTAAGAGAAAGATCAGGGTGGAAGAACACTTCACAGAGACACGCAAGTTCTACTGAGACGCGCCTTCTTGGGAAAGTGTTGCTGACGGCAAGTCTATAAATGAACGCACTCATAGATGGAACTGAGGATATTCTTTGAGCAAGTCAAGTCGAAGAGACTTTGTCAAGATGGCTGCTACAGGCGTTGTTGGAGCTGCAGTCGGTGCCGTTGCTGGCAACTACTATGGCACGCAGATGACCATCAGCCAAGAAGAGAGCCTCAGAGCACAGCTCGAGGACCTGAAGAAGAAGATGCCGGTCCAGCCGGAGGGCGAGGTGAGAGTATACACCTTTAGCGAGTACATTCACGAGTATGTGATTGACGTCTTCAAGATGAACACCGGAATCAATGTCATATACGACACGTACGAGAGCACGGATGAGATGAGGGCTAAGGTCACCCCAGGTCAAAGCGGCTACGACGTAGTTATGATCACCGACTACATGATCCCGGAGTTCGTCGAACTCGGGCTGCTGGCCGAACTGGACACTGCACTATTGCCGAACATAATCCATCTGGACGACAAGTTCAAGAACCCAGACTACGACCCCGGCAACAAACACTCGATCCCCTACCTCTGGGGGACAAGTGGTATAGGCTGGAACTCTGCAAAGGTAACCGATCCGGTCACAAGCTGGGCTGACATCTTCGAACCGAAAAGAGTCCAGAGATACAACAAGGCGGTCACTATGCTTGACGACATGAGGGAGACGATCGGCGCAGCTCTGAAGTATCTGGGCTACTCTCTGAACGACCTCGACGAGGGTCACCTTAACGAAGCAAAGGCGGCCCTGCTTGCGCAGAAGCCGCACTTGGCAAAATACACAGGAGCAGTTGAATACATTCCCGGACTCGCTGGTGAACGGTTCTTGGTCTGCCATGCATGGAGCGGGGACGTATTCGTTGCAGCAGAAGACAATCCGGACATCGCATACACAATCCCAGAGGAGGGATGTACTCTCTGGGTGGATAACATGACGGTTCTTAAGAACGCGCCTCACCCGGTCGCCGCGCACGCATGGATCAACTACATCATGGATCCAACCGTGATGGCAACAATATCAAACGCGAGATATTACGCAAACCCAAACAAGGATTCAGTTCCCTTCCTGAACAGCGATGTGGCTGAGGATCCGGCAATCTATCCTCCTGAAGACGTGTACAAGAAACTCGAGATCATGAAACCATACTTCGCCCCAGAGGAGCTAGGAAAGTACGAGAAAGTGTGGCTGGACGTAGTCGGCTAGCGCTCTTCCTGCGTGAGACCAAGCTAAATAGTCTCACGCTCTCTCTTTCTTTTCGGTCCGCAGGAATGTTTGAAGTAGAACTCATCGATGTGGTGAAACGTTTCGGCACAGTCACGGCTGTCGATCATGTCTCTCTTGGCGTAAGAAAGAATGAGTTCTACTCCTTTCTGGGCCCGAGCGGCTGTGGCAAGACCACAACTCTGAGAATCATTGCTGGCTTCGAAGAAACTGACGAGGGAACTCTGAGACTCGGCGAGACCGTTGCCAATGACATACCGCCCCACAAGAGAAACGTCGGGATGGTCTTTCAGCACCTTGCGCTGTTCCCTCACATGAGTGTCTTTGACAACATCGCATTCGGCCTGAAGATGGCAAAGATGAGGAAGGACGAGATTCGAAACAAAGTGGAACAATCGCTCGGGTTAGTCGGGCTTCCGGGTTTTGAAGATCGGAGGATCCATCAGCTGAGCGGCGGACAACAGCAACGTGTCGGCATCGCCCGAGCAATGGTGAAAGAACCGGAAGTGCTTCTGCTAGACGAGCCACTCGGTCCCCTCGACCTAAAGATCAGACAACACATGCAACTTGAGCTGAAGAGAATTCAGAAACAGGTTGGTACAACGTTCATCTACGTCACACACGACCAAGGCGAGGCTCTCACGATGTCAGACCGCATTGCTGTAATGAACGCCGGAAGAGTGGAGCAGATTGGCAGTCCAATAGAGATCTACGATAGCCCGAAGACACAGTTTGTAGCGAATTTCATCGGTGAGACGAATCTTCTGAATGGAAGCCGCAAAGATCCCGGGATGTTCGGGTGCAAAGGTCTACCTGACCCCGTCCTAGTCGAGGCCGAAGAGGACTGGATGGGCGAAGGCGTCCTGTCGATCAGGCCAGAAAGAGTAAGCATAGCGCCAGACCTCAAGGGGCCAGACAACCTGTTCGACGCAAGAGTCGAAGATATCGTCTACCAAGGGTCGCATGTCTCGGTCTCAGTGAGGGCTGGTGACGATTTGATCTTGAAGGTTCGAGCCAACCCCACCGTTCCCCTAACCATCGGCGAGAAGACACGCATAGGCTGGAACAAGACAGACGCGACGGTGATCAGGTTCGAAGAGAAGGAATAGCCCTGCTCAAAGCGCCCTGAGAAGAAAGACTCGGAAGTTCACCGCTGGTTTGCTCGTGTCACCAACGGTGATCTACCTTGGAATATTCTTCTTCGCGCCATTCGCGATCGTTATTCTCTATGCCTTCGGAATGATAGACATCCTGAGACAGTTCAGATTCACTCTGACGCTTGACTACTACTTCGATTTCTTCAACTCGGTCGCGCCGTTGGTGTTCGGTCGGTCGCTGCTGATGGCTTTTGCGACGACCATCGCGTGCCTCATGCTCGGTTACCCAATGTCCTACTACATAGCGGTGAAGGGCGAGCGTAGAAAAGAGACGCTGATGTTGCTTGTGATCATTCCATTCTGGGTGAGTTTTCTCCTTCGAACGTACGCGCTAATGACCATCCTTGACGTCAACGGGATCATCAACGTGGCACTGCTGGGCTTGGGGCTGATCTCTCAGCCTTTGCGCCTGATGTACAACATGCAGGCCGTCCTGCTCGGGATGGTCTACAACTATCTGCCGTTCATGATTCTGCCGCTATATGCTTCAATGGAGAAGTTGGACAAGTCACTCTTGGAGGCAGCAGCAAGCCTAGGCGCGGGGCCTGCAAGGTCTTTTCTCCATGTGACTCTGCCACTGACAAGATCCGGTATAGGCGCCGGATCGATTCTGGTCTTCGTTCCCGCCGTAGGCGAGTTCATAATACCTCAGCTGCTCGGAGGAACGGAGTCGTTCATGATCGGCAACCTGATCTGGACGCTCTTTCTGAAGGCGCGCAACCTCTGGTTCGGATCGGCCGTCTCGATAATTCTGATCGCACTCGTTGTTCTAATGGTTGCGCTCTACATGAAGTACGTCACAAAGGGCGAGGAGATGGCGATATGAAGAAGTTCTGGGACAAGTTCCTCAAGGGATACTCTCTTGCCCTTTACGTCTTCCTCTACGCCCCAATACTGATCATGGTCGTGTTCTCGTTCAACGACTCGAGGCTTCTCGCCGTCTGGCGGGGGTTCTCACTCAGATGGTACGATACGCTAGTCGCAGACCCGACGGTCTGGAGGGCCTTCTACAATAGCATCTGGGTGGCTTCGCTAACAACTGTCGTCTCAATGGTACTGGGTACCATGACGGCTTTCGTCATGATCAGATACGGTTTCCGCGGCAAGTCGATCCTCGACAGCTCGCTCTACATCCCGGTCGTTATTCCAGAAATCACAGAGGCGTTATCGCTTCTGCTCTTCTACGTGTTCACTGGAATACCGCTCGGAGGCATGACGGTGGCCATAGGGCACATCGCATTCGCGATCTCGTACGCTATGATAGTGATCAGGGCAAGGCTCGTCGGGTTCGACCGGTCACTAGAGGAAGCCGCAAAATCGCTCGGCGCCAACGAGCTACGCACTTTCGTTCACGTAACATTGCCACTGATACTTCCAGGGATAATCGCCGGAGGGCTGCTCGCTTTCACGGTGTCGTACGATGACTTCATCAAGACCGCTTTCACTGCAGGTCCGGGCTTCCAGACTCTTCCTTTGAGGATCTACGCGATGGCGAGTAGAGGCGGCGTCTCGCCTCAGCTTAACGCGCTGGCGACGATAACACTTATCGTGTCGTTGGGCCTTGCACTCGTGAGGCTTCGTCTATCGAAGACTTGATTGGACTAGTGCAATCGCTCCGCAATACGCCCCAAGAACTTCGAACGATCGTCTCTGCGACTTGAGACGGCGAAGGCATTAAAGCAGTCCACTCCAACCACTCGTCTGGGGAGGATCTGATTGGACCACACCTTAGATGAAGAGAAGTCCAGATTTGCGTCTGCGACTGCACGCTCGAGAAAGATGTACGATGCAAGCAAGGGGCGAACCCCTTTCGGCGTCCACAGCAACTACAGGTACATCGACCCGTATCCACTCTACTTTCGAACCGGAAAGCGGAGCCGAATCTGTGATGTGGACGGCAACGAGTACATCGACTTCAACATGGGTTTTGGGGCACTTCTCACAGGGCACGCCCATCCTGCATTGGTTGAGGCGTTGACGAAGAGGGTTACTCAAGGATGCCTGCTGGGGTTTGAATTCGAGAATTCGGCCAAACTCGCGAGTGTTCTCTGCCAAAGGTTTGGCCTCCAGATGGTCAAATTCTCAAATACAGGAGCCGAGGCGACTATGCATGCCATCAGATTCGCTCGCGCCTTTACACGGCGAAAGAAGATCTTGAAGTTCGAGGGATGTTATCACGGATCGCACGATCAGCTTCTAGTCAGCATCAAGCCCAGTATCGATAAGGCCGGGAACGCGCGATTTCCGAGCCCTGTGCCTGCATCTCAGGGCATTCCTCAGGAGATCCTGCAGAACTTGATCGTAGCGCCCTTCAACGACATCGAAGCAGTCGAGGAGTTGATGAGGCGCAACAGTGGTGAGATCGCCGCGATAATCCTTGAGCCGATACCGATGAACATGGGATTTGTGCCTCCAAGACCTGGCTTTCTCAAGGGTCTTCGCGAGATCTGTGACCACTACGATTCTGTTCTAATCTTCGACGAGATCAAGACCTGTGGAAAGTTCTACGGAGGAGCTTCAAAGCACTACGGGGTGACGCCGGACCTCTTGATACTAGGCAAGGCCATAGCTGGTGGTCTCCCTCTGTCGGCCATCGGCGGAAAGAGGGAGGTAATGCGGGGAATTGCACCAGGAGTTCTCGCACACGCTGGGACATTCAACTCCAATCCGCTGTGTGTCGAGGCTGCGTTGACATCACTCACAAAGGTGCTAACCGAAGGGGCCATGAACCACGCGAGCAGACTGGGCGACAGACTTGCCCGAGGGTATAAGGACGTGATTCACGACTCCGGGCTTGAGGCGCGGGTTCAGGCTGTAGGTCTGAGCGGGACGGTTTTGTTTACGGATCGAGATGTCACTGACTGGAGAAGCTTTCTGCGGTGTAGTGTCGGGAAGTGGTTCGGCTACTACCTGGGCATGCTCAACCGACACGTTATCCCGAGCGGCACAGGCTCCGATGAGCAGTGGACCGTCTCTGTTCAGCATACCAAAGAAGACATCGAAGCGAACATTGACGCATTCAATGAAGTCTCGAGTATAGTCAGGAGATTTGACGAATCGATGCCCGTTGTAGAGGCCATATAGATGTCCGGCCCGTCGGATTGGAGTGCAACACTATTCTTCAGCGAAGTCTGATGGGAACCAAGGAACTATTCTGATGGACGGGTCCTTCAGATTGTTCAGTATCGCTGCGTTCAGGAGAAGCGGCGTAATTGACTCCACCAGCTTCGAGTTTGACAGCGGACCGACCCGCAAGGCCCTCAGGTTCGGTATGTCTTGTATGATCCTCGTCGCCGTCTCGAGCGCGCGCTCGTCGTGTCCGCTTAGGAGCACGTCCACGTTCAGTACCGAATCTAGGTCTCCGAGATAGGATGCTGGGACCGTTTGGAACGCTGATACCACAGGAACCTTTCCCACCTCGCCAGCCACGAGCTCGGCCGCCGACTTCTCAGCGCCGGTCCCACCGCTCGCAACGACAGGGGAATATGTGAAGAGCTTTCTTTCCTTGGCCATCGGCACAATCGTTGAGACGATCACGTGCTGAGGAGTCAGCTTGTCCTTGATCTGTCTCACGGTATCGATCGCGTATCTTGGAGGGAGAGTGAGGATCACCACTTGCACGAGCGGCGGCAGGTCAGAATTCAAGACTCCCTTGATGCTGCCTTTCATTCGGTTTCCGTGGAAGCCACGAGCCACCGACTCGTATTCACGCGAGACTGTCTCTGCTTTCTCGATCCGTCTGGATCCGAGCCAAACATCGTGCATCAGTGCCCAGCGTAACGCTAGCCCCCTGCCCATGCTTCCGGTTCCGCCGACGATTCCTATGCGCAAAGTGGGTCGTCCAGTGGTAGAGGTGTGAGTGGAGGCTTTCAATGTGTCTCCGAATACTTGCAGCTAGGATACCATTCCTTCAGGAACCTACCGCCGACGGGGATAGAACCTATACGGATGATACAGCGGGGTATGACAAGTCCGGCAGACCTTATCGTACGGACTGACCGGCGCACAGCAACGCGAACAGACCAACTGCACCTTTGGCGTGACTCTCCTACGCCTTCTTCTGGTCACCGCCACGGCGGCGATCATCAGGGTTAGGCCCGCTCCGATCCCCATCACTAGGATAGGAATCAGTAGATCCCACTGTCCAGAGGGCGAAGCTGTAGTTGCAGCCGTGGTGGTTGAAGTTGCGTTCGTCTGTGTGCTTGTTGCGCCGGCTAGGGTCGTGTTGCTGGTTGTTGTGGCTGAGACTGTGGTCGTCTTCGGTACGTACATGATCGTGGCTGTGCTGCTCTGTGATAGGGCCGGCAATGTCAACGTTGCCAGGATTGTGAAGATCAAGAGCAGAAGCGAACTTGTCTTGGAACGCACGATCCTGTCCCGCATTGACAACTAGGCCTTCTGATCGCAGATACGCCATGGAGACAGACATAAGATGCTTTCCCATCCATGCAGGCAGGATGATCATACGTACTCGCCTCGTCATGTGCAGACATCCGCAGGCCTGTCGGTTCAGGAGAGCGTCGCCATTGCGTTTCATGCTCGGCTACTCGTTTGGCACCCACGGTAGGTGGTGCACTCGTAGGCTCCGCCAGACGCTTGTGGGCTCGTCTACTTTCCTGCCGCGCCGTGAATGATCCAGCTGATCCCGTTGATCAGCAGAACGAGCGGAATCAGGAGAAGAACAATCTCGATGCTAAGCCGAGGACGATAGATTGCCACAAACGAGATGATCACCGAGATGATTCCGATGATGATGAAGACCGCTCTCATCCAACCAGGCATACGCGTTCCCGCGCCCATCTTCTTTCCCCAACGCAGCCTGTCTCCGCAATTTGGTATAAAGCATTCACCGTATTACACGTCCGACGAATACGGAGCCGTATCTAGGCTCGACTCGTTCCACTTGATGATCTGACGGAGTCGACCGCAGTCTCTACCAGGAGACTGGGTTCACCTGTCTGCTCATTGGACTCCCTCTCGTACCAACGCAAACATCTTGGGAACATCTCCGAACGAAGTCACGATTCCTCGTTCTTGAAGTTCGAACAGCATCGAGTCTATTCTCGAGGGAGGGACATCTGCCAATCGGCCGATGGTCTCGGCGTCGGCCTCGCTGAACTCGCAGAGTGCAGCGCATACCTTGGCCTCTTCCCTCGTCAGCCCCGAGCACGTGCGTGATTTCTCGAGAAGCGCGCATACTCCTTCCAAGTCATTCTCGAATGTGGTTACGGTTCCTTCCACCATCAATCGAGGTTGTACAACAGTCCAAGGGCCGACTCTCGACTCAGCCGCTAGGTGTGAGTTGTCACCTATTTCTGTTCCCGCTCCAACAACGGCATTCTGTTCGATTCGCACTTCGTCGCCGATCGTGCAGTTCTCGGCCACAACGCATGTGTCGAGCAACGCATTGACTCCGATCCGTGTATTCTCGTAGACTGCTGAGTAGGCGATCTTCGCGTCTGCTGAGACTTCGCTTCCATCGCCAATGCACGTGTAGGGTCCGACAACCACGTTCTCCCGTATTCTCACATTGTTGCCAAGATAGACTGGTCCTCTCAGGGTGGCGGTCTCTGAGATCGAGCTGCCCGATCCGCACCTGATCTTGTCATCCGCTCTTCTTCGTTCAGGTCCGAGTCTGTCGAGCGCCCAGATGTTTGCCTTGAGGTAACTTCGCGGATCGCCGATGTCGACCCAGAAGCCACTAGCACAAGACCCTGCCAGAACCATTTTCGATTCAAGCATCAAAGGAAACACGTTCTTTGAGAAGTCGAACGGTTTCCCTTCGGGAACAAGTTTCAGAACTTCCGGTTCGAGCACGTACACGCCCGTGTTGATCAGATTGCTGAAACATTCCTCCGCGCTAGGTTTCTCGAGGAAACGGGTGACCCGACCGTCTGAAAGCTCGGCGATCCCGTATTCTGATGGGTTATCGACTTCAATCAGCGCCATGGTGGCTAACGCGCCGAGTTTTCTGTGGAGCTGAACCATCTCATTCAGGCCGAACTCGAACTGATTGTCGCCCTGAACTACTGCAAAAGTCTCGTCGATTAGTGACTCGGAGTTCTTCACGGAGCCGGCGGTTCCGAGCGGGGTCTTCTCTTCCACGTGATGAATCTGCACTCCGTACTTGGAGCCGTCGCCAAGCGTGGCGCGCAACTGGTTGGCGAAGTAGTTGGTGGTCACAACGACTTCATCGATTCCTTCGCGAGCCAGTTTCTTGATAAGGTGAACAATCGCTGGTTCTCCCGCTAGTGGAAGCAGAGGTTTGGGCTTGGTATAGGTCAACGGTCTCAGTCGCGTCCCTTTTCCCCCCGCCAAGACAATCGTCTTCAACGCGACGGCATCGACCTCGGCCAGCTAGGCTGCATTGCCCAGGCTCAGGAGAATAAGAGTTGAGGTCGGCGGATCGGGGACGCGCGACGCGTGTGCCCGCAAAGGGACACGGTTCTTTTGTTGCGCGAGAGTTGCCGAACGCGCCTCTCCAGTTGCATCGAGATAACCTTAAACCAAATGCGAATGACGCATCCACTTCAGGCTGAGTGCGCTTGACCGAGATACTGAAGGAGATCAGCTGCTCTCATTGCGGCGCTCCGCTCTCCGTCAAGCCCGGCGAAATCCTCGCAACTTGCAAGTACTGCGGGTTCACCAGCGTAATAGAGACCGGTAAGCCATTCGAGTTTGAACATTCACTGATAGTCAACAGGTACTCAGACACCCAGATCGCTGAGAGCGTGAGGAGTTGGATGAGAGGCAGCTTCGCAGCTCCGAGGGATCTAGTCTCAAAAGCAGCGATCGTCGAGAACGTTCTCTTCTATCTCCCGTTCTGGGTGGTCATCACTGAAGCGCGCAGTCACTGCATAGGGATCTTCGAGAGGATCGCCCCTCCCGTCACTAGAGAATGGGACACTGAGAACAACTACAGCTGGCTCGTTCTCGCTAGGCGCGGATCAGACTTTCCAACGAGATCCTATGAGATTCCGCTCGACGCGAAGATACCGTACGACTTCACAAAGATAGACGCAAACGCAAGAGTGCTCAACGCGGAGTTGGACGCTAGAGAGGCGACTGAGATTGCTCAAAGCCAGATCCGCAACCTGCACGAGTTTCTCGCAAGAGACAGAGTGGATAGGATCATTGACATGACGACTGAATTCGACGTGAAGAATACGCTCTATCTTCACGGCCCGATCTGGTTCGTCAATTATGACTACAAGAAGCAGAGGTACCGAGTCCTCGTGGACGGCGCGACCGGTCAGGTCATTAGAGGGGATCTGCCGGCGCCAGAATTCAAGCTCCTATAGTCGACGGTGTTTCAAACGACTTTATAGCGAACTCTCTGCAGCGTTATTGTTGTGAGCTGAGAGTTGAGCAGGAAGAAGCCTCTGGAAAGGATACAGGAAAGCGAGAAACTCCTCGAGAAGATCATGCTCGTAGTTCCGGGCTTTAGCGGCTACAAGAAGAGGGAGCAACGGAGAGAAGCGGACAAGATCATTCGCAACTTCCTCTACTCAAAGCTTCAAGAAGCTAGGAACGCGCTTCAGGACATTCACCAGCTCCTCGCAGAGAAAGAGCAAACCGAGCATCTTCAGTCGATCGACCGATTGACAGCGATCTTTGACAGAGTCTCCGAAAGAGTGAACCATGCTTCCTATGGCTATCATGGGTTCTTCGATGCGATCAAGATAGAGGAGCCCGATCTTGACAGGATGATCGAATTCGACACGCAACTGGTTGACGGCGCAAAGGGTTTGGCTGAGAGAGTGAGAGGCCTCAAGACCCAAGTCCGATCAGACAAGTTCGACAGTCTGAGTATAGACGCGGATGAGTTAAGAAAGGCCGTCGAAGAATTCGAAGGAGCGTTCGACGAAAGGAAAGATGTGATCGAGGGAGTGGAGGTCGGCTAAGCATGCCGCAAGTCATTGAGTGGACCGGTGCGGGACCTGAAGATATCGTTTGGCGGTATCCGGTCGAGGACATAACCTGGGGAGCCCAACTCATCGTCCATGAGTATGAGACTGCTGTTTTCTTCAGGGACGGGAAGAGCTACGACACCTTCGGACCCGGACGGCATACGCTGACCACGTTGAACCTGCCCCTGCTAACTGCGGCGTTTTCGCGCGTTGCAGGATTCACTCAGACCCCCTTCAAGGCAGCCGTCATATTCATCTCGATGAAGCAGTTCGCCGGCAAGTTCGGCAACAGGGCGCAGACAACCGAGCTCGCGCCGCTGATGACTTTCGGATCCTTCTGGCTGAAGGTCGAAAGCACCGAGCTCTTCGTGAATGAGGTCGTAGGCGGACAGAACGCCTACACGACCCCAAGCGTGAACGATTTCATCAGAGGTTTCATCAACGAGAGAATGATCGACGACCTCTCAAAGTACGATCTAGTAACGGTCTTCACAAAACTCGACGAGACCTCTGGGCAGGTGAAGGCTTCACTCGTGGAGTCCTTCAGGAGACTTGGCCTCCAGCTCGTCGACCTGAAGTTCGAGGGAATTGACACAACCCCAGAATACCGTGAGAGGCTCTTCTGGCTCAAGGCGGGAAGGATAACGCCCGAAGAAGTGCTCAGGATGGAGACCGTGAAAGAGGCTGCAAAGGAGCTTGGGAAGTCGTCAGGTGCCGCCTTAGGCACAGGAATGGTCCTGGTTCCACCGCTGTTTCAAACCCCCGCGACGCCTGGGGCGCCGGCGGTTGCGCTCGTTGTTTGCCCGAGCTGCAGCGCTCAGATTCCTTCAACCTCCAAGTTCTGTCCGAACTGCGGCAAGAGCATATCCGCCATGCCGGCTCAGCCGAGCCAAGTTCCGTCAGAGAAATGCAAGAACTGTGGGGAGATACTGCCGACCGGGGCGAAGTTCTGTCACAATTGCGGAACCAAACTCTGACCCGTTGCTTTCGAAGGGCCTGCGGGCCGATTGTTGCACTGGCCGGGCTGAAGCGATAGTGTTCAGTACGCACTGCCTTCGGGAGAGGAAGACGAAGTGGCTGGATCCAAGTAGTT
>CAZUTN010000004.1:0-27682 GCA_964623365.1 uncultured Candidatus Bathyarchaeia archaeon | reverse complement strand
AAGCATCTGCATGTAACGCTAACCCGCGCGAAGCTTGAGGAACTAGCCCGCCCAATCGTTGAGCGAATCGCCACACCGATCAAGAGAGTGATCGAAGACGCAAAGCTTTCCCCAAGCAACATCGACAGGATAATCCTAATTGGCGGACAGACTCGGATGCCGCTTGTGCGAAAGTTTGTCGAGGATACGTTCGGCAAATCCGTGGAGAGAGGAGTTGACCCTATGGAGTGCGTGGCTGTCGGCGCAGCGATCCAAGGTGCAGCGATTGCTGGAGAAGTGAAGGATCTTCTGCTGCTTGATGTTACTCCTCTCTCACTTGGTGTTGAGACGTTAGGAGGAATCTTCACCAAGGTGATGGAAAGGAACACTACTATCCCTGCAAGGCGACAGCAAGTCTTCACGACCGCGGCTGACTTTCAGACGAGTGTGACCATACGCGTCCTTCAAGGCGAACGACCGATGGCGAATGATAACGTCTCTCTTGGAATGTTCAACTTGGTCGGAATACCACCAGCGCCCAGGGGTGTCCCGCAGATCGAGGTGACATTCGACATCGACGCGAACGGCATGTTGAATGTCTCCGCAAGAGATCTGGGAACCGGGAAAGAGCAACGGATCACCATTACGGCGTCCACAAAGCTCTCTGAGAAGGAGAAGGAACGCATGTTCAAGGAGGCGGAACAATTCGCGGAGCAAGACAAGAAACGAAGGGAAGAGGCGGAGGTCCGCAACAACGCAGATTCGTTGATATACACGACGGAGAAGACCAAGAAGGATCTTGCAGACAAGCTCACGAAGGATCAGGTGGAAAGGCTCGACATGGCCGTGGATGAGCTTCGCAAGGCGCTTGCGGGTAAGGATGTCGAGGTCATCAAGACGAAGAGTGAGGCGTTAGCAAAGGTCCTTCAGGAAGTAGGAACAGTTGTCTATCAGCAAGTCGCCCAGGAAAGGGGCAAGGCTGAGCAAGCCGCCGCAGGCAAGCCCCCTCCTCAAGGTGAGACCGGAAAGAAGGTCGTGGACGCGGAATACGAAGTTAAGGACGAGAAGAAGTAGAGCGCGCTTGCGCAACATGGCAACGGCTGAAAGAGATTGAAGAGACGTGACTACTACGATGTCCTCAACGTTCCTCGGGATGCCGGCAAAGAAGACATCAAGAATGCCTACAGAAAACTTGCGCTTCAGTACCATCCTGACAGGAACAAGTCTGCGGATGCTGAGGAGAAGTTCAAGGAGATATCCGAGGCATACGCGGTTCTCTCCGACGATGAAAAACGGAGACAGTACGACCAGTTCGGCCACGCCGGAATAGACAGTCGATACTCATGGGACGACCTCTTCAGAGGGGCCGATTTCGGCGAGGTCTTCAGGGACATAGGCTTCGGGTTCGGCGGATTCGAGAGCATTTTCGACCGTTTCTTTGGAACTGGGCAAAGATACAGGGTATCACGCGGGGCGGATCTGAGATACGACGCCACGATCACCTTGGAAGAGGCCTACAAAGGAGTAGGATGTGAGATCGAGGTCCCGCGGACCGAGCTGTGTCCAATCTGCAGCGGGACAGGAGCACGACAGGGAACTGAACCGAAGCGTTGTCCGCGATGTGGTGGCAGAGGCCAAGTGGAACGCGTCCATGAAGCAGGCTTCGCACGGTTCGTGAGAATTGAGACCTGCACTGCCTGTCGCGGGAGAGGAACAATCGTCGAAGATCCTTGCCGAGAGTGCAAAGGGACAGGCAGAGTGCGCCGGACACGCAAGATCTCGGTTAAGATTCCGCAAGGAATCGAATCCGGTAGCCATCTCAGATTGGCTGGGGAAGGGGAGCCTGGCGAGGCGGGGGAACAGCCCGGCGACCTCTATGTCGTTGTACGTGTGAAACCCCACGAGTTTCTGCAGAGAGACGGAGATGATCTCGTCTACAAAGTGGAGCTGGGATTTCCCGAGCTGGCGCTTGGAACCCAGATAGACGTTCCCACGCTTGAAGGCATGGCTAGCGTGAAGATCCCTCCGGGTACGCAACCTGGAACTGTCTTCAGACTCAGGGGAAGAGGGATGCCCAGAATGCGCTGGGGTAAGGGCGACGAGCTGGTTCAGGTTCTCATACGCGTCCCGACGAAGCTAACGAATCGTCAGAAGGAACTCTTGAAGGAGTTCTCAGCGCTCGGTGGCTCCTAGCTCGTCTCCTGATCCCTCAGTTGAAGAGGATCTTGACATGTGACAATCTGAGCTTCAGTGGTTGAGCATGACGGAAAAGAACCGGCTATCGTTTGCGGATTGACTCAGCGTTCCCACGATCGGAATGTGCTCACCACAATTCAGGCAATTGTTGTCCTTATCCATGTACCAGCCCGCGATGTCGAACCCGTATCGCTTCACCACTACGCAGCCGCATCCGGCGCAGTACGTACTTTCAAACGGGTGGCCTGGAGCGTTGCCGACGTAGACGTACTTGAGGCCTTCCGCCCTTGCCACATCATGGTGGCGTTCGAGCGTCTCGACCGACGTCCACGGCAAGTGGCTCAGCTTGTAGTCGGGGTGGAACCTGAGGAAATGTGTAGGGGTGTCAGGCCCAAGGTTGTCGTAGATCCAGCGGGACAGTTTCCGGGCCTCCTGAACGTCATCGCCAATCTTCGGTACGACCAGGTCTGTGATCTCTATGTGAACCTTCGTACTCTTCTTCAGGTCTAGAAGTGTCTGGTAGATTGGCTCTGCGTCAGGGATTCCCACGTTTCGGCGGAGGAAGTTGGTTTCGCCGTTACCTTTGAAGTCGACCGTAATGGCATCGAGGAAATGATTCATCATCTTCACCGCTTCCGGCGTGGCGTACCCGTTGGAGACGAAGGCGTTGTAGAGTCCCTTTTTGCGTGCAAGGACTCCCACGTCATGAGCAAACTCAAGGAAGATCATCGGCTCATTGTAGGTGTATGCGATGCTTTGACATCCATACTGTTCGGCTAGGCGCACAATGTGCTCAGGTGTAACATCCGTCCCTTCCACAACTCGCCGCTGGCTCATGTCGTAGTTCTGGCAGTATGAGCAGCTCCAGCTACAGCCTGTGGTTGATATCGAAAAAATCTTGGTTCCGGGCATGTAGTGTGTCAGAGGCTTCTTCTCGATCGGATCCACATGGCTGGCCGTGATCTTTCCATACGCCAGCAGGTGCAGCTTTCCTTTCTGGTTCTGACGGATGCCACAGAACCCTATCTTGCCCTCTGGAATGTTGCAGTATCGTGCGCAAGCTATACATCTCACTCGTCCCTGGGCGAGTTGCTGATAGAGTTCAGCTTCCTTTGCCATCCGTCTTCCAAGTCTATCAAGAGGAGGTCATAGAAAAACGTCGAGGTGGAGGTAAGACCTCGCCCTCGAACGCTTCATCAAGTTCTTGGCTGCTGAGTTCTTGGTAGCGCGATGGGTCGGATTCCTATCACTCAAGTTATATAGGATTGCGTTGCTTCACCATGAGCCGGGGAGCTGGGTGTACCCGGCTGAGAGGACGGCTGGAGCCGTCGACCCCATGAACCTGATCCAGGCAATGCTGGCGAAGGGAATGGAGAATTCTCAGCTGAGTCAAGCCTCTCCCAAGAGGAGAGAATGAAACCCACAACAAAGATCTTGAGCGAAGCAATCGTCTTGGTGGCGCTTGCGGGTGCTCTCAACTTCATAAAGATCTACGCTCTGCCTCAAGGAGGCTCGATCACCGCGGGAGCAATGGTCCCCATCTGTTGGTTCGCCCTCCGACGCGGACTAAGGTGGGGGATCTTCGCAGGTGTGGTCTTCAGTTTCGTTGTGATGCTGAATCCTGTGGATTTCTACGTTGTTCATCCTGCACAGCTTCTGCTTGACTATCCGCTCGCTTTCGGAGCCCTTGGGCTGGCCGGGGCGTTTAGAAGCCACCCTCTAGTGGGTGTCGGGGTGGGCATCTTGGGAAGATTCATCTCGCACTTCGTTTCAGGAGTAATCTTCTTCTCGATGTTCGCGCCGCCTGGCATGAGCCCATTTCTCTATTCTGCAGTATACAACGGAAGCTACTTGATAGGCGAATTCGTAGTGACCGCAGTGGTTATGTTCCTACTCGTAAAGAGGCGGGCTCTGGAGTTGTATCTATAGCCTCTCTGAACCGCTGAGCGCTTTCCCACCGCAAGAATGCCCGATGGGCTCAGACTGCAGGCGAGTAGCCGATCCACGGTTGACATGCGTTCCCATGAGCTCTCCTACTACAGAGACTGATGAACGTCTTGCCAGCAAACGAGTCACATGCTAAATCCATCCTGTTTCATCATGAGCGAGGAATGGAGGACACCACTTGGGAAAGATGGCTCTCGAAGATCTAGAAGATGTGCTTGGGTGCATCAAAACCTCTCAAGAAGTATTGGTCCCACCTCATCCCGGATTTGATTGCGGTGTCCACAAGCTTGGGAAGAAACGATGCGTCGTTGTGGCAACTGATCCCTGCATCAATGTTCCAATCGAGCACTTCGGCTGGCTTCTTTTCCACTACTCCGCATCGGACGTCTCCGTCTTCGGCGCTCCACCGCAATTCTGTGCAATCGAGTTACTTGGGCCCCCTTGCACCCCTCCGCGGATATTCAGAGATGTTATGAGGCAGGTCTGCACCGCCGCAGAAGCACTCAACACAGTGATTATTGCGGGCCACACCGGAAACTATGAGGGGTTAGACACACTCCTTGGCGTGTGTACAACGTACGGAGTCCTTCGCAGAAGAGACCTAATCACTCCGGCCGGAGCCAAGCCAGGCGACTTGATCCTTTGCACCAAGCCAATAGGCCTTGAGGTCTTGACGAATCTAGCGTTACGCAAGAAGAAGCTAGCAAGGAAACTGTTCGGGGCCAGAATAACGCTTCACCTTGCGAAACAGATCCGGATGCAATCCTGCGTGCAGGAGGCGCAGCTGCTCGCCAAGATTCGAGCCGTATCGGCCATGCATGATGTCACCGAAGGAGGACTCGTGGCTTCTCTAGGTGAACTCGCCAACGCATCAGATGTCGGATTCGTCCTTGACTACGAACGCCTCCATCTCCTACCAGAGCTCAAGATACTAGCAGAATATTTCGAACTCTCAAGAGACCAAATTCTGTCCATGTCTTCGACCGGAACGCTGTTGGCAGCAGTCTCGCCTGAACACGAGGAAAGGGTTCTAGAGACGCTGGCCCAGGGACGAGTCAATGCCCGAATAGTCGGCACCTTCACCAAAGGGAAAAAACGAATCGTCAGATGCGACGGTCGAGACACAAAGTTTCCGGGCAGCCTTGACGATCCCTACGCTGAGATAATCGGCGCAGGCTCCGGTTAGACGAGCTGTGCCTGCGCTTGAGTCTGCAGGAGATCCGCATCACAATAATTCTGGATTGTCAATCTGCCGCATAGAGCTTAGGCAAGCTTATCAACAGTACAAGGAATAGGACGCGTCACCAGCTAGCGGGGCAGGCGAGAATGGATTTTAGCTTCACCGATGAACAGGAGCTGTTCAGGCGCACTGTGCGCGAGTTTGCGCAGAAGGAAATCACTCCCAAGATCCGCGAGTGTGAACGCAAAGGCCAGTTTCCTTGGGAGATCTACCGGAAGATGGGGAAGGCTGGCCTGTTGGGGCTGAGGTTGCCCAAGGAATACGGCGGTCAAGAAGCCGACGCGATGACCATGGCGATCGCCGTTGAAGAATTCGCTCGGGCGGGCTGGCAGATACCGCTTGGTGACATCATGGCTGAGATTCTGTACTTGCACGCATCTCAACAGTTGAAGGACAAGTGGCTGCGCTCGCTTGTGACTGGTGAGAAGATGCTCGGTGTCGCCTCGACCGAGCCGGGTGTAGGCTCGGATGCAGGAGCCATCTCAACTCGCGCGGTGAAGAAGGGCAATGAGTACGTTCTCAATGGTGAGAAGCAGTGTATCACAGGCATCAACGAGTGCGCCGCCTACTGTCTTATGGCGAGAACTGGTCCGGCGAGCGGCGCAAAGGGAGTCAGTATGTTCCTTGTCGAGACGGACCGTTCAGGGATCGAGAAGTACCTCTTCGACGCGCTCGGTTGGAGACTGTTCTCCTTTGGCGGCTTCGTCCTGAAGGACGTGACAGTCCCTGCAGGCAACTTGATTGGAGAAGAGAACAAGGGATTCTACTACGTCATGGAAACCTTCGACCTCATGCGTGCGTACATAGCTCTGTGGACAGTCGGGATGGCCGAGGCCGCGCTCCAAGAGTCTATTGAATACGTGAAGCAGAGAAAAGCTTTCGGAAGTCCCATCGGCAAGTTCGAATCCGTTCAATTTCGAATCGCCGAGGGCTATACAGCACTCCAGGCAGCCAAACTTCTCTGCTACAGAGCATTCTGGTTGAAGGACAGAAAGCAACCATTCACGAAGGAGTCGGCGATGATGAAGTTCTGGGTACCTCAGATCGCCTTCAACGTTGTGAACGATTGTATCCAAAACCGAGGTGCAGTGGGCTTCACGACTGAAACTCTAGACGAGTACCGCCTGAGAGAGATTAGAGGAGCTATGATTGGCGATGGCACGTCTGACATAATGAAGATCATCGTCGCGAGAGAACTCTTGGGTAGAGAATTCGTCCCCTACCGCTAGAACGCGGATGAGAACATGTCTTGGACTAGTGCAAGCGTAGGTCGCCGATGAGCACCGTGGCAAAGCTGAGGGTGCAGGGTGAAATGACGCTCACATCCTCACTTGTCCAAAAGCGCTCGAAGTTCAGGCCAACCACGACACAGAGATACATCAGAGCAGGTTACCGACTACTTGGAACACATTCAGGTATTCAGATTTGTAGGTGGACGCGAGCCGCGCTCATGGGGCGTCGGTTCTGCTACAAGAGATGGTATGGTATACGAAGTCATAGATGCCTGCAGCTTACCCCAGCTCTGCAGTTCTGCAACCTTCGTTGCGTCTTCTGCTGGCGATTCCACACGTTCGACCGATTCAGAGCCGAACCCGTGTGGGATCCGCCGAACTTGATTCTGGATGAGGCTGTTGCTGCCCAGCGGAAACTCTTGGTCGGTTTCAAGGCAAATCCGTTCGTCACAGAGAAGTTATTCGAAGAATCGATGAGGCCAACCCATGCTGCAATTTCTCTCGACGGGGAACCTACCCTCTACCCCATGATCGGAGACCTGATCCAGGAGATCGGTCGAAGGGGAATGACCTCCTTTCTGGTTACCAATGGTACTATGCCCAACAGGCTTGAAGAGATGGTAGAACGCGGGATAGCGCCAACGAACCTCTACCTCAGCTTGTACGGGCCCGACAAGCAGACTTATGACAACGTAACGCGCCCGCTTGTTGCCGATGTTTGGGAAAGAACCCAAGCTAGCCTCAAGTTGATGCTAGCCTTCAGGCATTCCCGAACGATACTCAGACTGACGTTAGTCAAAGGACAGAATATGCATAAACCCGAGCGCTATTCGAGACTTGTGATGGAAGGACTCCCCTCTCTCATTGAACTCAAGGGGTACAGCTGGCTCGGCGAATCGAAACAAAGGCTACCGATCAGTGCGATGCCCTACCAGCGTGAAATCAGAGAATTCGCCAAAATGATGGAGAAGCGCACTGGGTATGAGTTGGTTGCCGAGGATCCGGTGAGCAGAGTCGTGGTTCTGACTCGCGACGGTTCCACGACAGGGTTCTCGCTTGATGCACAGTGACGTCTCTATTCCGACGAAAGAACTTGGAACGTCAAGAATTGAGATTGCTGCCGAAGTCTGCAAGAGGCATTCTGGACGCCGCGCAACTTGCCCGCGTCTGGAAGAGTGTTGACATTGTAGGGGACATTGCGATCCTGAAACTTCCTGACGAGCTTCAGGCCGAGAGCCATCGGATCGCAGAAAGGTTGCTTGCCGTTGCACCGTACCTCAAAGTCGTCCTAAGGCAAGTTGGGCCAGTTCAGTCGCAATTTCGAACCCGCAAACTCGAATGGCTGGCTGGAGAGCACCGGACTGAGACTGTGCACAGAGAATTCGGATGCCAATACAGGGTCGACCTAGAGGACGTGTACTTCTCGCCCAGGCTGGGCTACGAGCGAAAGCGAATCGCCGATCTGGTCTGCCGAGGAGAATGCGTGGTGAACTTCTTCGCCGGAGTAGGCTCTTTCTCAATCATGATAGCCAAACACGCGCGCCCGTCGAGGATCTACTCCATCGATCTCAACCCTATCGCTGTTCGTTACCATGCCGCAAACAATGTGCTCAACAGAGTGCGCGAAACGATAGACTTGATCCGCGGAGACGCGAACCTGGTAGTCTCAAGTTCTCTTGTGGGACGCGCCGACCGAGTCTTGCTTCCGCTGCCCGATTTGGCTTTGGATTCTCTTGCGACTGCCAAGAACGCGCTGAGGAACGGTCATGGTGTTATCCACTGTTATGTCTTCGTCGACTCCGGTTGTAGATCTGAAGCCCCTCAGAAGGCTTCGCGATTTGTCAGCCCGTTGCTCAAGCGCTTGGGGGCGGCGCTGGAGAATACCCAAGCCCGTGTGGTGAGGAGTGTGGGGCCTTGCCGTTACCAAGTGTGCTTAGACGCACACGTATGAGTTTGGGGTGCTACTCCTCAGTTCTCCCGTCAAATACTATCTCCACTACTGTGCCTGTTCGCTTGCCAAAGTACCAGACTTCAGCCGTGCCGGCAAATGCTTGTGCCCACCGCTTGAGGGTCTCGCGATCTCCAGGCCTCAGTCTGCCTCGTCCACTCTTCACTTGGATCATCCGTATCCTTCCGTTCTTCGCAGCGAAAACGTCTATCGGCCCATGGGATGCTGCGCTCCTGCTGCAGTACCATCCCTCATCTCTCAGTTTCCTCAGCACCTGATACTCCCGGCTTCTGCCTCTCGCGTAGGCGGTGGAGACCATGTGTCACTTGGTGGAGGCTACTGGTTATGACCATTACGCCTCCACATCAAGGACTATCCGCTCACGCCTAGTCTTCGATTGAGATACTCAAGGTCGCATGTGCTGTCGCGGCGAATCTGTTGCCGTGAAGGCTGCAATCTTTGTGATCACGGAGGTTGGTGGGTAGGTTGCCGGTTTGACAGTGCAATGACAAGTTCGAGGCTGTAACATATTTTAGCGGTCGGACTACGCTAGACTAGTGGTGTCGAAGGCCGGGGTTCATGGGATCCAGGACTAGAGTGCTCCTTCCGGCGCTTGCCATGCTAGTCTTGACCGTCGTTGTTCTCGTGCCGGCGATTGTGGAAGCGCAAGAGTACTCCGTGTCGATGGCTGTCACGGGTCTTCCTGCTGGAGTGAGAACCCAATACTATGTTGACAACCTATTGAACGGAACAATCCAGACAGGGGAGACGAAGTCAATCGTCTTCCCGCTGAGCGGGATCCATACGATCAGTGTAGACCTGAACGTTGACCTGGGCAATGGAACACGGTATCAATGCAGAGATAACCTGTGGTCATTCACCGACGCCGGAACGCACACGTTCGTCTACAAGGCACAGTATCATCTCGAAGTGTTCTCCCCGTACGGTTCTCCGACCGGAACAGACTGGTACGACGAAGGCGCAACGGCCTACGCACGGCTAGCCACGAACGTGACTGCTGGTCCGGAAGGAGTAAGGTACGTCTTTGTGAGCTGGGGAGGAGATGCTTCAGGACACGGAATAGTCTCCGATCCGATGATCATGGATCGAGCTAGGAAGGCTGCCGCCGGGTGGAAGACACAATACAGTCTTCGGATATCTTCCGATCCGATCAGCATATTCTCCCCATCGACTTCTTGGCACGACCAAGACTCTCTTGCAGATTTCTCTGCACCCGTCGGGACCAATGGAACTGACAGCCGATACGTCTTCGATCAGTGGATTGGAGACTACTCAGGCGTAGACGCTCAGGGGTCGCTGCAGATGGATGGTCCGAAATCCATCACTGCCAAGTACAAGACTCAGTACTTGTTGAGTATCACCCTCGTTCCACCAGAACTTGCACAAAGAGAGGACATGCCAGAGAGCGGCTGGTACGATGTAGGACAGATCGCCAAACTCGGGCCTGTTCCTCAGAACATCACGGTCAGTTCAGTGGAGCGATTGACCTTGGTGTCATGGAATGTTGACGGCATGACTCAGCCAGGAACGTCGACGGAGGTTCCTATGGACGGCCCGCATCGCGTACAATTGACCTATCGCAGAGAGTACTATCTGGATGTCGTTTCAAATCTCGGGCAAACGAAAGGTAGCGGATGGTATGCGAGCGGTCAGAGAGCAATTTTTGGTGTGACACATAGTGGATCGGATTTTCCCGTGAGGATCATCTTCAAGGGATGGAAAGCCAACCCTCCTACTGCCGGAATCGCCGATGTCGGCAAGACTGAAACAGAGGTGATAATGGATCGCCCCTACGTGATAGAGGCGGAATGGACGATCGACTACACGCCTATGTGGATTTTCATCTCCGCGATCACATCAGCGGTCGTCTTGATCGCGGCCGTGATCGTCGTTTCTGTCAAGCGGCCCGGCTTCTTCGGGCGGCATACCTCGAGACTCGTATCCCGTTTCAAGGGACGGAAGGTCGGAATTCCGAGCGGCGTTCTGCCCTCTCCGATGCCTTCGGGTGTGTGCCCGAAGTGTGGAGCTAGGGTTCCAAGTTCGGCGGAGTTGTGTCATGTTTGCGGAACCGCCCAAATTCGAGGGCGGACTGCAGCGACGCCAAGCTTAGAGGCTGTGGACGAGCGGGTCTACGACTACATTGTGAAAAGACACGGCGAGATATCCCTCAGTCGAGCCTCAACGGATCTGGGGTTGTCAGTCGATGAGGTGAGGCGCTCCACGGAACGGCTGAAGAAGAAAGGGCGCCTTGCGTAGGAAAAACGGTCTTCAGCCTACGTGCGGCCTCATGCCTGTGCGGGGCGCAAGAGCCCAGTAGCATTGCGGACAGATACTCAGTTGGGCGTACGATTTCGTGCAGGAGAAGCAGATCGCTCTCCCACACCTGATGCAGATGTACGCTGCCGGAAGCTCGGGGTGATAGAAGCATGATCCGATCGTCATCTGAGTCCTTGGCATGACCATTGGCGCACTAAGCTGTGGCGGTGTTTGGGCAAGCGGCGTAATGGTCTTCACCACTGGAACAGGCTTCGTAGCGCCTCCGGCAGGCTGCGTGAGCGGGAGTGACCGCGGCTCAGAAAACGTCGCTCCACACATGCTGCAGAAGATCGCGTCGTCTGCATTTCTGCTGCCACAGGCGGAACATGTTCGCATGGTTGAAGCCCCGTCTGATAGCGCTCAGACGCGTAATAACGGTTGCTCCATTACTCTTGACGATGCAGACAGGTTTGCCTTTTTTCATGATGAAGCATGATGTGCAAGTCATGCTCCAGAAAGTCTAGCTATCGCCTCACTGTACTCGGATCCATCCTGCGCAACTACAGTCAGGATGCTTCGCTTTCCGAGTCCTAGCTTTCGGAGAGAGCGGCCTTTCTCGACTTTCATCGTCTTGTTGGCTTTCTGGTAGAAGATCATGACTTGCCGTTCGGTCAGTTTCATGTCCCTTGCGACGACCTGATGCAGGCGGGAGGTTGAGTCCCGTAGGTCTGCAACTGGTATCGTCAGAATCGGGACGGTTTTTTGCGCCACGCCATCATCTCCGCACACGATACATTTCCTGTTTCGATTCACTTGCATCAGGCTGTAGCGATTGTACCGTAGGTCGACCATGAGTACGCCTTTGAGAGGTTCTCCAGTTTCTTTCGGCCACGCTCCGTTCTTCAAGTAACGCTGGTAGCCAATGATGAGTTTGGCTGCCTCTTGGCATTGAATAGACGAAACAAGGGAGATCGTCGTGGGCAAGGACGGAACTTTTGTCTCTTCCGCCGGCCCGTCGCACGGATTCCGCAGACCCGCAATGCGCCCGTAGTCTCCTGAAGGAAAAGCGCAGAGGGGACACGGCATGTCGGGCGGCGCATACACTTGGACGCGCCCCTGATATCCCACAATGCCGCCGTCCACCATCGGCATTGAGTATCTTCTCGCTATCTGCGCGAGGTATATCCTAGAAAGCACATTGTCCAGGCCGCAGACGATTACATCCACATCCAACAGGTGTTCCAGAGGGAGACTTTCTAGAGCACCGGTCCACGCCAGAGCCTCGATATATGGGAACTTGGAGGTTATGCTTCGCGCCAGCACCTTCGCTTTGTTCGAACCTTGGTTCTCGGGTTCGAAGAAGACCATTCGGCTCGTGTTCGAAAGCTCAACAACATCGTTGTCGACTATCAGGAGGCGTTTGACCCCGAGCATTGCGAGATTCTTGGCAACCTCGTTGCCGATCGCCCCGGCTCCAGCTATCAGTGCAGTGGCTTCGCTCAGTCGTCTCTGTCCCTCTCGGCCCCAGAGAATCAGTTGGCGTGCCCACAGGTAGTCGACTATCAAGGGTTTCTGTTGAAGTCCAAGCTGGCTGACCTTGCGGTTGCCATCGACACGCTTCCCATCGTGAAGGATGCTCGTCAGTTCGGGCTCGATTCCTAGCCGGTCGCACGCCTTCTTCTTGACGAGCTTGAGGGTTGCTGACGAGGGAACGTTGAGCTCTACGTCTCGAACGGACGGCATCGAGAGCTTTACTTTCAACTAGTGTTCCTTTCGCTCCCTCTCGGGGACTCGGAAACGTATCATATCTTCGGGGGGCCTTGCCTCTCTCCTTGGCGCCTGAGGGACAGGCACAATACTGAATCTAACCACGTCGTCCTGTTGGGCGGCAGTCTTTCGCTTCGACATTTTCGGAAACCCGTACGATCTACAAACGCTTGCAGCCTTCAGGCAGCTGGGATGGTCAAACACGTTATCCGGGTTCGGGTCAGATAGAAGATAGTAGAGCGCGTTCACGACCGAGACAAGCTTCAGGTCGGGGCGCCAGTTCTCGCCAAGGATCGAAACGCAGACGGCGTTCATGACCTTGGGAACTATGTTTGGATGGGAGATGTCCGTGAGCCAGATCGCCCTCGGAGGCTTCAGCGGGTACTCGTCAGGAAGCTCAAGTCTGAATCTGTTCCAGTCCACGTACTCGGTGAAGGGCCAAATCCTCTTCTCAGCGAGTGCCTTGACCGGCCCCTTCTCGCATCTGAGCATTCCTTCGTATACCGTCGGGGGGTCATTCAACGCCATGACGGTTGGAAACTGATGGTTTGTAAAGTTCTTCTCCTTGTAGAGAAGTGGAATGTTCACGTTCTGTTGCCACCGATGATGTTGTAGGGCATGAGCGCAAGCTGGGCGTTCTCCGGGATGCCAGCTTTGCTGACCGTGCTGGATTCATCCAGTATGATGCCGCCGTACATTAAGGCCACCGTAGCAGGGTCGACTCCGAAGGAGGTGCACACCTGCTGCTTGATCTCTCCAATTGTGTGGTCCGGAATGACATCAATCTCCGCTAGACCAGTCTGTGGTCCGATCGGCGCTTGAACGAAGAGCTTCAAGTTCTTCTCTCACCTCCGAGAAGTGTTCTAGGTCTGGGGTCAGCCACTAGTCGACGTTGAGTTGGATATTGCTAATGTAGTGTGTGATGCTGCCACCTGACGTAGCAGCAGTGATGGTTATCGCAAATAGGTACAGGCCTGTTTTGGTCCCTGACGCGATCTCTATTACCAGATCATAGGTCACTTCCGACATCTCCTCGTTGTCAATCCTGTAGTCATCTAGCACGAACTTCCAAGTTGCTTTGTCGGGCAGTCCTGTCACAGAGATCTTGAACCCATCTGGCGTTGTGAAACCGTTGTAGACTCTCATTCTCATGACGTACGTGATTTCCTTGTCAGGTTTGACATGCGTGCCGTCGGGGGCAAAGAGCTCGAAATCGAAGTCCGTCACCGTCAGCACGAGCGTTGTCTTGCGTATGATTTGAACTGCAGAGACCCCGGGCGGTGAGTACACGGCGTCCACTTCCACTTCGTAGTCAGAAACCAGTTGCGCGTTGTCAGTTGTCCTTATCTCCAGAACCGCCGGATTCGGCGGGACAACCTGAGTACTGACTGGTCTGATCTGCACCCCCAGAGGAGGCGAGCCCGCGATCTTGATTGTGACGGCCCTGGCGAAAGCGTTGATCGGCTCCATTTCAAGTCTTATTGATGAGACTATCGTCCGAGTTACGACGACGTCGGTCCGGTCCTGAACCCACACGAAATCTCCCACCTCGAGGTTGTACACATCGCTGCGAGCCGCATTTCCTGAGCCGTCAAATGCGGAAATATAGTAGTTGATGTAGAGTCCCGATACGTCAGCTGAGGGCAACGTGTAGGAGTACGTGTCCTTCCCCGCGGCCTTCAGAAGCATCGGGACCTTGACCAAGTCTCCGACAATGAATCCTCTGCCAGTCGCAGACTGCTCCAGAACCCTGTATCCGAGCGTGACATTCTTCAGGTCGGTTCCGGTGACGTTTGCGTCGAGGGTTATCGGATGCGCAATCGTGAATGGCGGCTGGGGAGGCGTGTGCTTGATGTTGAGGTTTCCGCCACCCGCCGTTCCCGGACCTCCGTAGTACGCTAGCGCCACAATGCCGCCCGTCACTGCCAGAGTGATGAGCACTACCACCAACAGTATTGTGCGAGTCGGTATCGGCATAGGAGCTCCCGCTGGAGGAGCTTGCGGGTACATGGCTTGATTGATTGGAGGACGCGCCGGGGGAAGCGGCGCTACCTCCGTCCTGACGTTCTGTGGAAGAACCGGTACCGCTCCTTTCGTCTTGGGGTCAGCCCTGAAGAAACCTGATTTCCCGGTCTGTGCGTCAATCACCATTGCTGTCACCAGAGGAGAGAACTGCTGAAGTTTGAGCTGAGTCTCCACATCGGTCTCGGACATGAACACGCCCCCGCGGACATGAGAATGATACCATCCTACAATACTACCTCCTATTCTCTTGTTGATTATATCATCTGCGATTCTCGCGATGGAATCCCCGGTCAGAGTCACGCGAGTAGAGTCAGATTCAGCGGGGCCCGTGACGGCGTCTTCGATGACAATCGCGCCCCCGGACTGTCCCCCAAGCAGTACTCCAACGATCTGCTGGTCTGGCTTTTCCCTCGCCTCCTTGACCACTTTCTCCATTACTTGGCCGGAGATTGCCACATATGACACGGAGGACACACCAAACATGTGGGTAAGTTAAAGAAAAACTTGGGGTAATATGCGCGTTACCGCCCTACCATGCCCATGATGCCGGCGACGATTCCTAGTACGAAACCCGCGACGAAGCCGCCCCCGATTATTAGGCTGAACACAGCCATCGGGAAAACGACGATGCTGCCGATTGTGCCGTATCCGAGGATCATCAGGATCGATCCGACTACGAGGATCAGTCCTATGATTATTCCAAGAACGAACGTGAAGCTACCGGTTGCGGTCGAACCTGAAGGCAGTGGACAGGCGTATCCGTCGATCTTGCAGATCCAGAAGAATATGTTCGCCCAAAGGAACGTCCCGCCATAGAACTGCCACGCCATCAGCAAGCCAGCGTTGAGTAGCACAAGGATTCCCGAACAGAGCGCGATGATGAATCCCCAGAGCGACCTTGCAGGTGCGCCCGGCATGAACGGAGCCGCCATCGGCCCAAACATAGGTCCAGGAACCGGTCCGAAGGCGGGCGCTGGTCCCGGCGCAGGGCCATATGCCGGTGCGGCTGGACTTGGCACCATGGCCATCGGTGGAACAATCCCAGCGTAGCACTGTGGGCAGAGTATCAGATCCATGTAGGATTTCGAGTCGTCACGGCAGATTGCTCGACCGCAGCGGTTGCATATGTACACGGCTGGAAGGCTTGGGTGATAGAAGCACATTCCCGGCGGTGGAACCCTCGTCGGGACGCCCGGCGTCACTGGGGTTACAACTCGCACGGAAGGTACCGGTTTCATCATTGGGGCGCCCGGGGCAGCAAGTGAACCGCCGCAGCTCGAACAGAAAACGGCGTCATCTCTGTTGTTGTATCCGCATGATGGGCATCGCTTGACCAATATTCATTCTTCCTCCTTAGGATTCGTTGAGTGAGTGTGTCATGGCGAAACGGTCTTAAACGTTTCCTAAAAACCCTTGACGAACGGCGAATGCACAAACCCATGCTTGACCAATCACTTCGCGACTAGCGTGCACACCCTCACGTTCTTGTCATTCCTGATTCTTCACGGCTCGACGAAATGTCGTCAAAAATGCACTGCACCCCCTCATCGAAACTTTATTAGAAGACCATCCTGACCTCAACCATCACAGCCCCGGTGGCTCAGCCTGGTAGATGCCAAGGACAGCAGAAAGCGTTGCCTTGGTAAGAGCTGTTCATTGAGAACACTCCCACTGAGGCAAAGGTCGCGGGCTCAAATCCCGCCCGGGGCTCCATGATCCTCCATCTTCCATGCCATGCAGATGAACTGCGAAGATATCGAAGTGACGTCGCCCTAAAATGCTGACTTCACGGATTCGTTGTCTAGGCTTCTCAATCAATCGCATCTGCCAGTCGTGAGTGAAACCTTAGTCAGTCTCACGTGCGATCCACTTCTCAAGTTCGTTTCTTGTGGGACTGCCTCTGGTTTCGGGTTTGGTGGCCTTCAACGCACCCGCCCAATTTGCCCACCGCACGGATTCTTCATCGCTGAGATCCAGCGCTTTTGCGGCCGAGAACGCTCCCAAGAAAGCGTCGCCGCAACCGACTGTGTTGACGACTCTCAGACCGTACTTCGCCAAGTCGATTCCGGGAACTTGCGTAATTGCTTGCCCCTTGAACATTGTGCACCCCTCTTTTCCCGACTTCAGAATCGCCGTCAGATCCGGATTGATGCCCGACAGGCGCTTCGCAGCCTCTGCGGGTTCTCCAACGCCTGTCATGTACTCCGCCTCAACCTCGTTCAGAAACAGGTAACTTGTGCAGAGTAGCATATTGCGAAGGTTTCCCATTCCTGCTTTTGCTCTGATGCCAGGGTCCCAAGCGATCAGTCTTCCGGCCTTGTGCGCGATCCCCATGATTGTTTCGACAGTTTCTTCAGGTGGGTCTGTGATGGTTGTGATTCTTGCAGATTGTATCATTTCGAGGGTGCTTTCTCTCGTAATATCCGTGGGCTTCAGCATGGCGTTGGCCCCGAAGTAAGTCTGAATTACGTTCTCTCCGGACTCCTCGGTGATAATGTAGGCTTGTCCTGATTCTGCGTCGGCTTTGCGGCTGATGGCGGAGGTGTCCACCCCCTCGCTGTCGAGGAGTCGCAGCTGTGTGTGTGCTATGTCATCTTGTCCGAGTGCGCCAATAATTCCAACTTGATGATGGCCAAGGAGTCTGGCCGCGGACACTGCTACGTTGCCGGCCTTTCCACCGGGCACCCTTGTTATTCGAATCACGGGTGTCTCTTCGCCGGGTCGAGGAAACCTCCCCACGAAGAGGTTGATGTCCCAGTTTATGGCCCCACCTATGACAACTTGGACCAACGTTGCCGCCTAGAGAATACGTCATGAAAGGTAAGATAAAGCCAAGAGCCACGACATGCTGAAAGCTTCCTGGTCTCGCGGATCAACTGTCTTTGGGGGTCATTCTAGGGAGGTTGGTCGGGTCGAAGCGTGTGGAATGGTTCACACGAAGTCCAATACCGTGGATTTGAGGCTTGTTCGAATTGGATTCCAGATCGTTGGTGTCCCGGGCGATGCGGGGAAGGGCGACCGGGATCCCGGTGTACTTTTGGCTTGCCAATCCCGAGCTTGAAGCGAAGGTTGGCGATATCGTGGGCGTCAGGTGTTGGTTCAAGTGCCTCGATTTCTTGGAGGAAGGCGGGCCTTTCAGGAGAGGCGCCGAGACCCGTCGGGAATGGTGTGACAGAATCCAACCTGACGAATACGACTGGCCAACTGTCGCCGATCTTGTCGCCGAGATGGACAGAATTGTGGTCGATACTGTCAAGGTGGATGGGGCGAAATCGTTTCAGCTCGAGGTCTTGGGACCAACTGAGTATTCGGAATACTCGTGCAATCCCGGCAAGACTTCCCAAGCGAGGAGGCTGAACCAAGTCTCACATCAATTCGACTTCTCAGTCTTGACTGTGCTGGATTCTCAGAAGGCAAACACGATCCACGAGAGATTCTTCGATCTTGTTCTCGGCGCGGCCAAACGAGCGACTGAGTATGAAGCGATCGATTCGATTCGAATTGCTGACGACTTCTGCAGCTATAGTGGATCGATCTACAGGCCAGACTTCACGGAGACTATCGTTCGTCGACAGATCGAACTTGGAAGAACCATCGTCGGAGGAGGAAAGTACTCGGTCCTACACAGCGACGGAGACATAAGGAAGTACCTCTCAGTACTCGTTAGAGCCTATTCGGGCGTTCATCCTCTGGACGTAAGAACCAAGTCAACGGTTCCGGACGCTCATGCGTGGGCAGCCGCACTGGCATCAGTGAGGCAGTCATTGCCAGAGACCGTCTTCTTTACAGGAATCCCAGTGGACCTTCTATGCAACTCAGGGGTCTCCTCTGAGGAACTAGTCGGTGTCGTTAGACACGTCGTTGACAGTGTCGGCCAAGACCGACTAGTCCTCACGACAACACATCGGCCCTATCCGGGTTGGTCCTTTCGAGACTTCGAGGAGAAAGCGTACGCAGTCAAAGGGTTCCTGCAATCGGTCGCTGGTTCGACGACGTGAATCCGTTTGGAGACGGCCGGCGCTAGTCCCGCGGCGTGTAGCTCAGCGACGGAAACCAGTTCTTCTTCCCTTTCGCTTGCTTGTCACAATCCCACTTGTTGAGGATCTTGACGGCTTCGACGGCGCATCGACATGATCTAAGAATGAACTCTGGTTTGGGCTGGAATGCCTCTTCGACCGACAGCTCCTGCTCGTGCTTCTGAGCCTCGTCTGCGATCACAAGGTCAATGATGGAACAGACAGATCCGGCCCGTAGCCGGAAGAGGCTCGCGAGAGTGAATATGGTGGACGCTTCCATCTCGGCGCTGACGACGTTCGCCCTTCCGAAGTCAGCCTCGATATTCTTCATCCAGCTTTGTTGGTAGCCTCCAAATGCCATGCCTGCGTATAGGCTGTCGCCCGACTTGGTTATGCCGACGTGGTAGTCGACTCCGATTCGTTCAGCAGCCTCAACGAGCGCCATAACCACCTCTGGTGTGCTGAAGGCCGGGTACTCGATAGGAACGTACTGCCGAGTCGTGCCCTCCCATCTGACAGCTCCGGTCGCAATTGCGATGTCGCCGACTCTCTGATTCTTCTGGCATCCGCCGCAGGTTCCCACGCGTATGAATGTGTCAGCCCCGCACCGAGCCAGCTCCTCCACCGCGATCGCAGTAGATGGGCTGCCAATTCCCGTCGAGGTTGTCGAGATATCTACACCTGAGACCTTCCCCGTGTAAGTGATGTACTGGCGGTTCTCAGCAACCTTGTGCGACTCATCCCAGAGGGAGGCTATCACCTTAACGCGGGCGGGGTCTCCCGGTAGAAGGACATACCGAGCGACATCTCCCTTCCTGCACTTGACATGATACTGCAAGGCATCTGCCATGTGCCATACCCTCCTTAGCCGCCTGGTCTAACGTACTCTATCCCCAACATGAATGGGACGAGGCCTCTGGTCCAAATCAGGTAGATGAAAACGCACGTCATCGCGGCCATGATCACCATGACCGCGTAGTCCGAGGCCTTGAGCCTAGGGTCGCGTAGCATCACCTTTTTCACTGGAGCGCTGAAGCCGCGAGACTCCAGTGCGATCGCTCTGATCTGGGTTTGATTGATCGCTCCAAGCGTCAGCGGAATCATGAGGACTATGATGCTCTTGAATCTATCAATCAGTTTCGCTCGAACATTCAGGCCCCTGGAGACTTGCGCCTGGTAGATCGTTGTTATCTCGTTCGTAAGAATCGGAATCAGCTGAATCGTTGCTAAGAAGGCGTACGCGAACTTGTAGGGCAGTCTGCTCTTGAGCATGGTTGCTGCAAGGTCTGAGGGATGCGTGGTGACGTACGCCAGAAGAGCCGCAGTTATGGTTACGGCAAGGCGTGATGTCCAGACGGACACATAGACCGTTCCTTCCAGATAGATGCCGATTGTGAATCCGAAGAGTTGAACCGCCGCGAGGGCGGTCTTGTTGTGGACGAACCCAAACGGGCCGCCAATTATGCCCACTCCCAGCAGAACGATTGGGAGCACGATTATCAGAAGAACTGTCGTGACGAATCTCTGGATACGTGCCACGAAGGCAAGGAACATCACGACTGCGAAAGACACGATCGTCACGTACAGATCATAGAAGACGTAGTTGAAGATGGAGATCCAAAGAAAAAAGAGGAATTTGGTCCGTCCATCGAGGCGATGCACGAACGTGTCACGCGCCACGTAGCCGGACCTTAGTATTCCGAACGCAGTACTCGACATTTCCCGCTATGCCTTCGGTGGGCGAAGCGTAAACCTAGCCGGCATACGTGAAGCGACGACGGCTGCCAAGATGAGGCTGATGAGCTTGTCTGGAATCTCCGAGGCAATGCTGCTTACTACGGATGCGGACAGTGTATCCTGCGTGCTGGCCAGTACGGCAGCGTAGATCCATGCCGTCCCAGCGTAGGTAGGCATGAGCCCGAACACGCCCCAGCTGATCAGCGTCACAGGGACAACGTTCGTTACTCCAACGATAATGCCAGCAGCGACGAGTTTCGCCGGGCTCTTGACCGACACCCACCCTATTCTCCAGAAGGCCCATGTGATGATGGCGATGTAGATGTTGATGAAACCCCAGACCCACGCTGGAAGTCCCCAGAGCGTGAACGCCATGATGATGTTGTAGAGGAACCCTCCCGCAGCACCTACCCAGACGCCTGCCACCATGGCTCCGAACATGGTCGCCCACGTGTCCATGAAGAGGGGAAGCTTGAGGATATTGATGATGACCCCCGTCACGTAGTTGAGTGCGGCAATAACGGGAATGAGGACGATCTGCAAGATCGCGAATCCTGAAGGTCTTTGGACGGTAGTTGGTTGAGTCCTTTTCTCGGATGTCATGGTCAGGAATCGAACTGTCGAAATATTTAAGCCGTTTCACCTTTCTACCCGAGCACGCAGGACCAAGAGAGAATGCCAACCGATGAGGTCGCCGTTCAGGTTGACGGCTTGACGTACTCGTATCCTAGTCACGCTCCTGTTCTCGACGACATCAACCTCAGAGTTCTGAAAGGTGAAATGATGGGCATCATAGGCCCAAATGGCGCAGGAAAATCCACGCTCTGCAAGGCGCTGAACGGCTTGGTCCCACATTTCTACGGCGGCAGCTACGGCGGAACGGTCATCGTTGCTGGAATGAACACTATGAAGCATACCGTGGCCGACCTTTCACTAAAGGTTGGACTAGTGTTTCAGGAGCCTACAAACCAATTCTCAGGTGTGTCGACGCGCGTGGACGAAGAAGTTGCGTTTGGCATGTCCATGATGGGGTTTCAGCGAGAGGAGATGCTGAATCGCATCAAGGGATCTCTGAGACAAGTTGGTTTGGAGGGTTTGGAGGAGCGGTCGCCGTTTGAGTTGTCAGGAGGACAGCAACAGCGCCTTGCTATAGCGACTGTCTTGGCTGTGAGGCCTGAGGTCATTGTCATGGACGAACCGACGGCGCAACTCGATCCTGTCGGAAAGACCGAGGTTCTTGAGACCATGCGAGCACTGAACAAGGAGGGCTACACAATCATCGTTGCAGAGCATGAGATAGAGGAACTCGCCACCTTCGCGGACAGGATCATCACTCTCAACCAGGGACGAATCATCCTAGAGGGGTCAACGCGTGATGTCTTGACACGGGTTGATGAACTGAAGGAAATTGGTGTGGACCCCCCAAGCGTGACCGAACTCTCCAAGTTGATAGCTGAAAAGGCCGACCTGACAGCCGATCAGTATCCGATCACTCTTGATGAAGCCATCACTCTGTATCGCGACTTGCTGGGAGGGGCCGTCTAGTGAGCTTGATCGATGTGCAGGATGTCTGGTACAGCTACAGCAAGCAGGTCATGGCTCTGAACGGTGTGAGCATGAGGATCGAAGAGAAAGAGACGATAGCTCTCATCGGTCAGAACGGCGGAGGAAAGACTACGCTGGCAAAGCAGTTCAACGCACTGCTCAAACCTACCCGAGGTCAAGTCCTTGTCAAAGGCGTTGATACGCGGGACGTTCCTCCGAATAGGCTGGCACTGACCGTTGGATACGTCTTCCAGAACCCGTCCCACCAGATCTTCTCCAGCAAAGTCTGGGACGAAGTGGCTTTTGGCCCCAAGAATGCTGGGCTGAAGCTTGACGAGATAGAGGAGCGGACAAGATGGGCCATTGAGTCGGTTGGTCTATCAGGTCTTGAGCAGACTCATCCTTACGACCTTGACTACGGAAAAATGAAGCTACTCACAATCGCGTCCATCATGTCCATCAAACCTGAGGTCTATTGCCTAGACGAACCTACCACCGGCCAAGACCATGAAGGGAGGAGGCGAGTGGCCGAACTGATTCGGAATCTGAACCAAGCCGGTGCCACGGTTATTGTAATCACTCACGACATGAGGTTCGTAGCGGAAGTCGCAAGGAGGGTGGTCCTCGTGGCCGGTGGGAGGATAATCGCGGACGGCCCGACTAGAGAGATCTTCGAGAAGACGGACGTTCTTGCGGGAGCCCAGATCAGGCCGCCGCAGATAGCTCAGCTTGCTCACGCTCTGGCAGATTGTGGGGTTCCTGCGAAGCTAATGACAGTCAAGGAACTCGCAGATTCCATCACAGGCATCACTAGACGCGGAGAGGAGCGGAACCCCAAGCTTGCCTAAGGACATCATCATAGATTGCGATGTGGGAATCGACGACGCTCTTGCGATCATGTTTGGCTTGGGATCCAAGGAGCTGAGGATGAGAGCCATCACGACAGTGTGCGGAAACGCCGAGGTGGAGAAGACCAGCAAGAACGCTCTGAAGGTGCTTGAGGCATTCGACGCTGGGGACATTCCGGTCGCGCGTGGCCACAGTCGGCCTCTCAAACGGGAGCTGTACACCGCAGGGTATGTTCACGGGTCGGACGGTCTGGGAGATTCAAACCTCCCCGAGCCAAGGTTGAAGCTAGACGGTCGCCACGCGGTCGACGTAATCATTGACGAGGCTCGACAGGGAGGGCTACATCTAGTATGCCTCGGGCCGTTGACGAACCTTGCATCCGCCTTGGGCAAGGCTCCTCATCTTGCGAAAGAGGTGGAGGGCATCACTATCATGGGAGGAGCGTTCGGCCTGACTCCCTACGGTTTCGGAAACGTGACTCCCGTCTCAGAATTCAACGCGTATGTGGATCCCGAGGCTGCAAAGGCAGTGTTCAATTCCGGCATGAGACTGACAATAGTCGGCTTGGATGTGACCACTGATCCGACGGCAGTTCTGACAAGGCAAGACTACGAGAGGATCGTCGCGCTGCCAAAACGCGGAGCCAAGTTTCTGAAGAGGATTAGTCAGAATATACTGGAATCCTGGGGGAGCTTCTCATTGCACGACCCGATGGCCGTTGCATACATCGTTGATCCCACACTGCTCAGGGTCAGAGAGTACGCGGTGGACGTGGAAACGGAGGGCACGATTGCCCGCGGTCAGACCATCGCCGACAGGCGGCCTTGGGCAGAAGTTGTGAGTTTCAGAGGAAGAGCTAACGTCGCCACCTCTGTTGACGGTCGAAGATTCCTTGAGCTCTTCGAGGAGCGGGCCATCAGGAACCTTTGAACGGAAGTCACCTCACATCGTTCGGGACGAAAGACGTGGAGCAGTTCAGAGAACTCTTTTAACACGCGTTGCAGTCAGAATATGATTGACACGGACCTTGCCCAATCGAATCGATGATACTGATTTTCACATTCTCTCGGCACTTGCGGAGGACGGCAGGCGCTCGCTCAGGGAGATCGCCCGGAGGGCCGGCGTGAGCACACCTACCGTCGAAAGCCGCCTACGCAAGATGTTCGACATGGGCCTGATCAAGAAGATCTCGCCCATTATTGACGTCTCAAAGATAACGAATGGCTTGTTCGCCGTGGCAACGGCCAAGGTAGAACCTGGGAAGATCGAGGAGACTCTTGAAGCGCTTGCCAAGGTTCCAGAGATCCGCAACGTCTACGGAATGACCGGCGAACACAACGTGCTGTTCATCGTGTTCACAGGAGACCTAGATGAACTTCAGACCCTCATGTCCTCAACAATATCGTCCATACCGAACCTGTCCTCTCTCGCCTACAACGTGGTGGCACGTGTAGTCAAGGATGAGCCGAACGTTGCGATCCGTCCGGGCCAGCTTGTGAGGCTGATCTGCGACACGTGCGGGCAGGAAATCAAGGGCGACCTGGTCACGCTTCCCGTCGGGGATCGCAGCCGCTACTTCTGCTGCAAACCATGTCTCACGGAATACAAGGAGAGATATGGAGCTAAACTTACGAAGCTTTCGTTGGAACGCAAGCAATAGGCCTGCACGGAACCCTCACAGTTTTGCGTGCGTGCTAAGCAGTCATCGCAGGGTTGAACCTTGAGAGGAGAAGGGAGTTCCCAACAACCGTAACGGAGCTGAAAGCCATGGCTCCCGCAGCAAAGAATGGCAAGTAATTGTACACTCCGGCTCCCAGAATGGGTACAAGCGCTCCCGCTGCAACAGGTATCAAAAGAGTATTGTATGCGAAAGCCCAGAAGAGATTCTGCTTGATCTTTCGCAGCGTGCGCTTGCTGAGTCGAATTGCCGCGACAACATCTATCGGATCATCCCGTATTAGAACCACTCCGCCAGTTTCAACTGCGACATCGGTTCCGCTTCCAATCGCCACCCCAACATCTGCCGCAGCCAACGCAGGAGCATCATTAACCCCATCCCCCACCATGGCAACGCGTCTCCCCTCGTGCTGGATTTCTCGCACAATCCGTTCCTTCTGGTCAGGGAGGACCTGCGACAGCACGCGCTCGATTCCAACTCTTTCGGCGATCGCGCGTGCAGTCTTCTCGTTGTCGCCAGTCAGCATGACGACTTGAATGTTCATTGCCTTGAGTCCCTTGATCGCCTCAACGGAATGCTCCTTGAGAGTGTCTGCGACTCCGATCAATCCAACGACGACGTTGTCAACTGAGAGGATCATCGCCGTCTTTCCCTCGTTCTCAAGAGCCGAGAGCCGAGCCTCGACCTCAACAGGCACGACAGCGCCAACGTTAGACGCAAGCGCCCTGTTTCCAAACATGATATCGTGTCCGGCGTAGCGGCACTTGACACCCATTCCTGGGATTGCCTCAAAGGATTCGGGATCAGGAATCTGTAGCTCTAACCGACTGGCCTCACGCTGAACTGCTTCGCCAAGTGGATGCTCCGACCTTTTCTCCGCAATTGCCGCATAGCGCAGCACCTCTTCGTCTGCGAAGCCACGAAAAGCAACGATGTCCGTTACTGTTGGTTCGCCCTTTGTCAGAGTTCCGGTCTTATCGAACACCACAGTATCTACCTTGCTTATTGTCTCAAGATACTCGCCGCCTTTGATCAGTATCCCATGTTGCGCTCCCTTGGCAGTTCCAACCATAACGGCAGCGGGGGTGGCGATCCCGAGAGCGCACGGACAGGCAATTATCACAACCGAGACGAAAGCCAACAAGGCAAAGTTCAATCCGATGCGCCCGAGGAAGTACCAAGCCAACGCTGAGACGCTCGCAATAGCCAAGATCGCTGGTACGAAGTAGCCGGATATCCGATCAGCCATTCTCTGGATCGGCGCCCTCGCCATCTGTGCCTCCTCAACTAGCTGAACGATCTTGGAAAGTACGGTATCCGCGCCGACCTTCTCTGCTCGCGCACGCACGAAGCCCGCCTTGTTGATGGTGCCTCCAATGACTTGGTCGCCAGCCTTCTTCTCGACCGGTATGCTCTCCCCTGTAATCATTGACTGGTCGATCGATGTGTGACCTTCTAGGACCACGCCGTCAACCGGCACTCTCTCTCCAGGTCGAACGATGAACACATCGCCAACTCTGACTTCTTCTACGGGAACGTCTACCTCGCCATCGTCTCGCACGACACGAGCGGTTCTTGACTGGAGATCCAACAGCTTTCTGACGGCTTCGGAAGCCTTACCCTTGCTCATGTGTTCGAGCAGGTTCCCGACCAAGACGAGCGTGATGATCAAGGCGGCCGTGTCAAAGTAGACCCCGCTCGAAGGGAACACGGAAGGGCTCACAGTGACGATGAAGCTGTAGGTCCATGCTGCGGTCGTTCCTATAGCGATGAGGGTGTCCATGTTTCCCATGCGGTTCTTCAAGGCATCATATGTTCCCCTGTAGAATCGGAAGCCCACCACGAACTGTACCGGCGCGCTCAGAAGCAGCAGCACGTAGTTGTTCACCGTCTGCGGGAATGCGGCCACGTATGTCAGTACGAGGGTCGGAACTGTCAGGATCGCACCTGTCGAGGCAAGCATCTTGAGCTTGCGTAGCTCGACCTCTGGTTTCTCAAACTGTCTCAGGCAGGCCTCGCTGCAAAAGTAGTAGGTGGTGCCTCGCACGTTCTTCTTTATCTTCGCGGTCTTTTCATCGACGTACATTCCGCATATCGGATCTTTCATCTAACCGTTCGACTCCTCTTGGCGGAGGGAACCCGACCTGTTGGGCAGCCTGTTTCATGCAGCGCGGTATCGGCAGTCGGCTCCAGGCTGGATGCCGATGCTGTCGCATATCGTTCGTCATCGTGAGAAGTGCGGCCAGAGATAAAGGGATGGCCGATTCACTCTGACAAGATATCTTGGAGGAATGCTGACAATTCGCAAGGATTCGTCTGGGGCGATGGTAGAGATGCTCATGGCCGCGGCAAGCGCATTTATAGCAGCACCCATCGACATAGGCGTCTCAGAAGAGGGCGATCCGTGACCAGCTCGACGCTGTCGCGGCTTCTTCCCTTCCTCGCGTCTCTGCTCTTTTGGAGGAGGAAGCCAAGGCAGAATCTCTCAGAGGCAGCCAATGCGACTAGCCCCGGCGTTGAACCTACTGTGAGCGAGTCTGATGCGTCTCGTTCTCGTGAGATCCTGAAAGTGCTCACGCTGGAACGGGAGATCATCGGAACCGCGCTCACGACTATCTATGAGTCTGAGGTACAGGGAATCATAACTCGCGACGAGCGTGATCGCCTTCTTGACAAGTACTCCTTGGACTTGAAGGAGCTCGAATCGAGAATATCAGAGCATCAACGAATCGTGGACACATTTGACTTGGAATCCGCGAGGAAGGAGCTCATGGATAGCTTTCGCGAGAAACTATTCGAGATAGACAAGAAGCTCGCAGATCTCCGCGGTGGCGCTGTGTCCTTGCCATCGCCTGTCACCGGGGCAAGGGGCGATCAAGCAGTCACGTCTACCGAAACGGTTTCGCCAGCCGCAGAATCAGGCCTCAACACGAAGGCAACAGAACTGCAGGACACGAAGGCGAAAACAGAGAAGAAGATTGAGGCTATCAGGGAGGAGGTTCTCAAAGCGATGGAGCGGCTTGAACAGATCGAGTCAGAGGGCTAGCCATTGAGCTGGGTCGAGGCAGCGAAACGCGCGGCGGTCCTCAAAGCCCTAGAAGAGATCGGAGACGCACAAGTGGTTGGAATAGGAAGCGGCACCACACTCGAACTTCTAGTCTCCGAACTCGCCGCGAGGGAAAAGAGCAGAGGGCTCGAACTGAAGCTGGTTCCCACGTCTCGCCAGATCGAAGCTGCGATCATCGG
>CAZUTN010000003.1:4628-32957 GCA_964623365.1 uncultured Candidatus Bathyarchaeia archaeon | reverse complement strand
GCGCCTGTGATGCTTTCGAACAGAGCGATGTAGCGCATCTCATCGCTCCCGAGACGGATCTTGGATGCGAACATCTTCACGTTTCAGCCAACTTCAGGATTTCGGAGTCACCAGACTCTTTCACTGTAAGTGCAGTGACTAGAAATGGCTTTTCGCATGCAACGCCAAGGTCCATGCTCGTGCCCGAGTAGACGTAGACGGGAACTTCTGAGAGCTTTGCGTTGTAGAGTATGTTGGACTTGTGCGGTTCCGGGCAGTTCGACGCTATGACGATCAGGCGAGCTTTTCCTGTCTTGGCGGCGTCTGTCGCTTCTTTGCAGCCCAACTCCACCTTGCCGGTCTTGACCGCCATGCCAATTTGCTTGTTCAGATCCATCACTTCTCCCTCCTCTCCGACATTGCCATGAAGACCTCGATCAAGCCTGTACCCATGGGGACCTGCTGCCCAACAATCACGTTCTCCGCGACTCCGCGAAGTTTATCTCTGGTTCCTCGGACGGCTGCGTCGACGATCGTCGGTATCGTGATTTCAAATGCTGCCTTTGCCAGCGTGCTGGCTTTCTCGCCGCTGACGCCGTGTCTACCAACCTGCAGGACCTCCCCTGAGGCAGTCATCGCGTCGGCAACGAGCATCACGTGCCTTATGTCGACGTCAAGGCCTTGCTCTTCGAGCACGGCCTTTGCCTCTTTGACTATTACGTTGCGTGCAGCCTCAATTCCCAGCACGGCCGCTACCTCATGCATGTTGTTGGAGACCGTCCTGGTTGGGTCGACCCCCGGTGTGGTCAAGGCTAGCTCGAGGTTTGAACCTTCTGTTCTGATGATCCACTCACGGTTCTCTTCCATCACGAGGGCACGTCTGACTGCTGGAATTCCCTTCACGTGCATTCCGGAGACGCGAGATTCGAGGCGTCTGAACTGCGGAATGTCCATATCGTGAGTTGTGATTTCGATTTCGTCCTTCTCGACTTTCACATCTGCTCGATGAATCTGAATTGCCGTCCTGATGTCTTTCATTGTGACAGATTTCTCGCGCATTGCCGCAGTGTCAAGCTTCACGGTGATTCTCATCCTCGTGATGTCGGACTCGATACTCGCGGATATGTCGCCCAATGTAGTGTGCGTAAGGAGGGTGGCAACTTCCTCAGCCTTCTCCTTGCTGGTCCTATGTTTCTCGTCCAAGAATACCGTCATCGTTGGCGTTGACGGGATCTTTCTCGCATCCACGATCTCGATCAACCTTGGAAGGCCGAGAGTTACGTTCTGTTCTCTGACGCCGGCGAAGTGGAAAGTCCTCAGCGTCATCTGTGTGCCAGGCTCGCCGATGGACTGTGCTGAGACGATCCCGGCGGCTTCTCCTGGTTCGATCAGCGATCTGCTGTAGTTCTCGACGGCCTGTCGAACAGCCTCATCAACAGCACGCCGCGACAGCTTGGCCTTCAGCAAGTTTCGCTTCAACTCATCTGCTAGGAGCGGGGGCAGTCGATCTTCCACTTCTCGTATCTTCGCCTGAACATAGTTGGCGCTTGCCTTGGCGCCTCTTTCCGCGGCAAGCCTTACACGTTCGACCAGGCGTTCTGAGTTGACAGCTTTGCCGTGGTCGCTCTTCGCCGTGTCTACGCCGTCTTCGCCATATCTGAACTGGATTATGTCTCCGCGGGAGTCTCTGACCGTGGAGTCGTATTCCACTCTGAGATGCTCAAGCGCATTGATCAGTCTTCTCTGCATGTATCCGCTCTGCTGGGTCCGAACGGCCGTATCGACCAGTCCTTCACGTCCTCCCATCGCATGGAAGAAGAACTCGATGGGGTTGAGGCCGTCTCGATATGACGAGTAGACGAAGCCCCTTGCCTCGGGACCTGCGTCTCCAGGCCTGAAGAAAGACAGCACTCGGTCTCTGTATCCTCTGCGGATCCTTTGGCCGCGAATGGATTGCTGACCCACCGATGCTATCATCTGCGCTATGTTTAGCGTTGAACCTCGAGCGCCGGTTCTAGTCATGATCACGCCGCTGTTCTTTTCGTCCAAGTACTCGTCTGCGTACTCGCCAGCCACATCACGAGCTTTGGATAGCTCGTCCATTATGCGGATTTCAAGCGATTCCGCCAACGATTGACCGGGAAGCCGTTCAAGCGTTCCTTGATTGTAGCTTTCTATCAATGCGTAGACGCGATCTTCGGCCTTCCGGATGACCTTGTCGATCTTCTCTTTCACGCTCGCAGGAACATCGAGTTCTTTGATTGAGTATGAGAAACCCTTCATCAGAACGAACCGGTCGAGAAGCCTGGCGATGTGATTAAGGAATCCACGTCCTGTTTCGGATCCTTGATCTTTCACAATTCGGTGGAAGAGACTCTCGGAGCGTTCGGCGCCGATCGAGTTCTTGTCAATCACACCTTCCTCGAGTTTGCCGTTGCGTATCATGACGTGTTCTTTGTCGTCCTTTGTCACCATGCTGGATTTTGCGGTAAAGCTGAAGCCCTTTGGTATGAAGAGGCTGAAGATCTGCTTGCCGGTCCAGCGTTCCACTGGACGTTTCACTGCGGGCTCGGGAAGGTCACCAGCGTAGCCTGCGGCTGTGAGAAGCCGACATACCTCGTCCTTCGTAAGCAGTGTGGATTTGCGCGTGAGCAGATATGCGGCGCTGAGAAGGTCCGTCTTGGCACCGATGATTGGTCCTCCGTAGCGAGGTGAAAGTATCTGATCTTGGACCTGCATCAATAGCCTCGCTTCGGTTCGCGCTTCCTCACCTTGCGGGACATGGAGGTTCATCTCGTCGCCATCGAAGTCAGCGTTGTAAGGTGGACACACACAAGGGTTCAGTCTGAAAGTCTTGTACGGCAGGACTCTGACCGTGTGAGCCATGATTGACATCCTGTGAAGCGATGGCTGTCGGTTGAAGAGCACGATATCCCCGTCCCTGATGTGACGTTCAACGACGAAGCCTGGCTCGATTGCATCTGCGAGGCTGTCTCGCTCTGTCACGAACTCCAATCTGACTCGTCTCTGGTCGGGGCGCACGATGTAGAGAGCTCCCGGGTACTGATCGGGACCGTTCCGTATGAGCCTCCGCATCTCCTCGATGTTCCATTGTGTGACGCGCTCCGGAATAGTCAACCGTGCGGCGATGTCCACCGGCACTCCGACCTCGCTGATGTCGAGGTTAGGGTCAGGAGAGATCACGGTTCTTGCCGAGAAGTCGACTCGCTTGCCAGACAGGTTGCCTCGGAATCTGCCTTCCTTGCCTTTGAGGCGTTGACTAATCGTCCTCAGTGCTCTTCCAGAACGATGTCGGGCAGGCGGGAGGCCGGAGACTTCATTGTCAAAGTACGTCGTGACGTGATATTGGAGCAGGTCATGCAGTTCCTGAATGATGTTGACCGGGACGCCGGATTCAAGTGCCTCTCGTAGTTTCTGGTTGATGCGGATTATGTCAACGAGCTTGTGGGTGAGGTCGTCTTCTGATCTGATTCCCGACTCGAGCGTAATAGAAGGTCGCACAGTCACAGGCGGCACGGGCAGGACTTGGAGAACCATCCATTCGGGTCTTGCCGCCGTTGGGTCCATTCCGAGAATGCGAAGATCGTCATCTGGGATTCGCTCAAGCATCTCCCTAATTGCGCTTGGCGTGAGGCGAGCTCCCGTCTCGTCTATGAATGTGGTTGGCTTCTGATGCTCGATGGTATGCTGCCGCGTTCCGCAGTGTGGGCATTCATGAGCCTTCTTTGCTTCCTTCATGATTCCGTCAAAGAAAGGTGTAGGAACCTCGTTGAGACGCTTTTTCTCTTCCGCTATCTTCGCGTTGTAGCTCTCGATCCTCTCATTCGAAATGAGAATCCTGCCGCAGTTCCGACATGTGACAGAGAGAAGCTTGTGTACGAGTTTCGCGAATGCGACGTGTATCACAGGCTCCGCTAGCTCTATGTGGCCGGAGTGCCCTGGGCAACTGACGGCGGTGTTTCCGCACGTCTTGCACTTCTGTCTGGGCTCAAGCGTTCCCAGTCTCCCGTCCATGAGACCTGAGACTATGGGGACCCCGTCCTCGTCATATGTATCCGCCGTCTGGACCTCAACGGCCGAGAGGCGACGTATCTCATTCGGCGAGAGCAGTGAGAATCTGATGCTTCCTATGACCTTGGTTGCTTCTTCGATCATCGCCATCTTATGCACGCTCCGAGATATTGAGTCGGGGAGCTACGCCCAGAGCCATCAGCTCTTGGAGAAGCAGCTTGAAGGCGTAGGATAGGGCGACGGGGGAGATGACTGCCCGCTCGCCGCAGATCCGGCAGACGTACTTGTTCTGTTTGATATCGTGATAGGCAAGGAGGCCGCACACTTCACAGATCATCACGGTGTACTTGTCAGATTCCTCAAGGAGCCTGTCCCTCAGCAGCGCAGACGCTCCGTGCCCGATCAGGCAGTCACGTTCCATCTCGCCGAATCTGAGGCCTCCGCCGCGAGCTCTTCCTTCCGTAGGTTGTCTCGTCAGCATCTGGACTTGGCCGCGGGCTCGTGCATGCATCTTGTCCGCAACCATGTGATGGAGCTTCTGGTAGTAGACCACACCAACATAGATGTCTGCCGTGAACTTCTTTCCGTCGATGCCGTTGTAGAACACCTCACTTCCGCTATGCGTGAGGCCAAGCTTGAGCAACGCGTCACGAAGCTGCTCTGGACGCTCATTGCTGAACGGAGTTCCGTCGACCGGTTCTCCTCTGAGCGAAGCGACTTTTCCAGCCATTGATTCAACGAATTGCCCGATCGTCATGCGGGACGGGAAGGCATGAGGGTTGATGATGATGTCGGGGACAATACCGTCTTGTGTGAAGGGCATGTCTTGTTGAGGAACTAAGAGGCCGATGACTCCTTTCTGCCCGTGCCTAGACGCAAATTTGTCTCCAAGTTCAGGAACTCGTGTATCTCTGACCTTGACCTTGACGAGCCTGCTACCTTCGATCGATTCTGTGACGAAGATCGTGTCGACGATCCCGACTTCCGAAGGGCGCATCCCGACGGATGAGTCACGTTTGGTGGGGCCCTTGACTTCGAATTCGCGATATTCCTCGAGGAACCTAGGCGGACTTGTTCTCCCGACTAGGACCGTGTTGCCGCTCACATCCGCCTCAGCTGAGATGATGCCATCTTCTTCGAGAAGACGATAGTACCTGTCGCCTCTGTATCCCCTGGTTCCGGCCTCAGGAATCTCGAACTTGTCGCGGAGTCCCCCGAGGTACTGTCTGCATTCACCCTCGTAGATCCTGAAGAAGGTAGATCGACCGAGTCCACGGTCAACGGATGAACGGTTGACTACGATTGCATCTTCCATATTGTAGCCTTGGAACGAAAGTACGGTAACCACACAGTTCTGACCTGCGGGTCTGTCGTCGTAGTTGATGACCTCCATAGGTTTCGTTCTGACAACGGGCATTTGCGGGTAGTGCAGAAGGTGCGACCTAGAATCGACTCTGTTGAAGAAGTTCGTGCAGGAAACTCCCAACGCCTGCTTCGCCATCGCAGACTCGTACGCGTTCCTCGGCGACTGGTTGTGCTCAGAATAGGGAATGACAGAAGCGCAAATGCCTAGCATGGCGTATGAAGCAAGCTCGAGATGCGTAGTATCCTTCGAAATCTCGGAAACGTCGAGGGCGACAAGTGCGCTCTCTTCCTCGTCCGAGTCCAAGTATTCGATGATTCCTTTCTCGACGAGCTCCTCCCAGCGCATCTCACCTCTCTGGACAGCTTCGAGCTGCTCGCGCGTCATTCTTGGCACTCCATTCTCCACGATGACAAGAGGTCTTCGAACTCTGCCACTGTCACAGTTGACGTAAACACATCCCCGCGCGTTCTCTCTCTCAGGAGGGAAATACGCGGCGTTTACTTCGGAGCTTATCTCGCCAGTCCTACGCATGCGGACAAGCTCTTCGACGAGCTGACTTGGCGTGCGTGTGATGCCTGCTATGAGCCCGTCAACGATGACTTTGGCGGCGGAACTTGCCTCCTTGCTGTCCGCTTCCTCAATCGGGGCCACTCCTATTCGCCGCAGTTTGAGAACGAACTCTCTCGAGTCCGTTCCAATTGACAACGTTGACGACAACGCTAGGTTCTTCACGAGACCGCAGTTTGATCCCTCGGGAGTCTCGTTCGGGCACAGCCTGCCCCAGTGGGTTGGATGCAGATCTCGCGCTTCTAGGTTAGGTTGGCTTCTGCTCAATGGTGACTGAAGTCGCCTCAGATGGCTTAGAGTCGAGGAGTAGTTCGTTCGGTCGAGAAGCTGAGTAACCCCGACCCTTCCCCTAACCCAGTTTCCAGTGGCAACTGCGTGTTGAATCCGCTCCGTGATTATTCCAGGTCTAATTGCGTTGGTGATTGAAAGCTCCTGATGTCTTCTGATGGTGATGCGTTCGAGTTGGTACTTCAAATCGCGGATGAGATTTCGGAACGAGATCCTGAAGAGGTCCGCCATCAACGCTCCCGCAAGTTTGAGCCGCTTGTTGGAGTAGTGATCTTTGTCGTCTGGCGTTCGTCTGCCCAGCTTCAACTCTATGATCCTTGTCGCAATCTCCGCGAGGAAGAACGCCTTCTCTCTCCTTTCGGCGAGTGTCCGCCCGATATGAGGGAGGAAGTTCCGATCAATGACTGTTTCAGCTTTCTTCGCGCGGTAGTCTTCAACCTGCCCGGGCGCCAGCCGATTTCCAACATACAACAGCGCATCCTTGATGGTCAGGATGCCCTGTGCTTTCTCGAATGACCCGTCCAGTTGGTTCTGGACCGTCTCGTCGTCGGAAACCAGCTCAGCGATCTTCAGGTCTTCCTGAATTCCGAGAGCCTTCAGCAATACAACTAGGGGGATCTCCGCTGGAACACCTGGAACCATGACGTAGATCCCTCCATCAGCTTTCAGAGTGACTTCGGTTCGTGCTCGAAAGCCCAATGTGGTCGAGAATATCTTGGCCTTGTAAATCGGATTGACTCCCGTCTTCTCCACGTCAACGAGTATCTTATTCGGTGCCAAGTCCTCGAGCGCTACCACGACACGCTCCGCGCCATTGACAATGAAGTATCCGCCCGGGTCAATCGGGTCTTCCCCGATACTGATCATCTCATCAGGAGTCAGTCTGGAGAGCGGGCAGATTCTTGAACGGAGCATCACCGGAAAGTCCCCGATGTAGACGATCTCGGTCTGACCTTCACGCTCGCCGATCACAGGCGTCATCTCAAGATGCAGTGGTGCAGCGTAGGTGAGGTTGCGCACCCGCGCCTCTGTCGGGTAGACGGGTCTTTCCGATCCGTCAACCTCCGTTACTCTTGGGGTACCTATCTCAATCTTCCCAAGCTTGACCTTCAACGGGTACTCTTCGATCTCTATTGGCATCCAGCCTACTTCGTCAATGATAGCCTGCAAGCCCGTGTCGATGAAATCGTTGTAGGAGTCGATGTGTTGTCTAACCAGACCCTTCTCTCGGAAGAATTCCTTGATCAGCCCCCACATTTGGGGCTCAACGTGGGTGATCAGGTTTACCTCCTCCGGGTGAGCTCTCGATGACGTAGCGGTAGACCACGACCTCGCCCGCAGTTGGACTGAGGCGCGTTATCTTTACCACGTCCCACGGCTTTGCTCCTACCTGCCTCGCAGCTGGGTCGTCAGCCCTCAGGTAAGGCAGTTGGTGCGGCCTTATGTGGAGACGCTCCAGCAGCTCCTCGGCCTCGCGCTTCGGCAAAACCTCATGTTTCGGTACAAGTTCGTGTTGAAAAACGTCTATGGTCTTTCTCTTCTCCTCATCCTTCAAGTGGTCGTCTCTCCGATATCCAAACGCTCATTAGGCCCCGAGAAATAGGAACCCTAGCGAAACTCCCCCTTAGCACAAGACGGGGCGCTAATAAGCGTTATGTGCCCGAATCGTGAATCTCGAATGCAACATCATTCGTGGCGCGGCTGAGCCTGAAGAGCATTGGCGAGAACCTTTCTTGGTCAGACTCGCACTGATCCAAGCAAGACTACGTTCAGGAGACCTCAGATTCCTAACGCGAGATCTTGTGAACCGTCAATCGACAACGACATGCTCCGTGGACGACTGGGCTGAGAGCGCATGCTCTTCTGCGAGATGTGTCGGGGTCTCAAAGCTCGCTTGCTTCATGTCTCTTCGGGTTCTTGCGGCATCTTGATGCCCAAGTGCTCGTAGATTGCCATCTTCAAGACCTTCAAGGCGAGAACGGCGCACTCGATCCTAGTCGGCCCCGGGTCCGCTCCCAGCAGCTGGATGATGTCTTTCTTTCCAAGTTTCTTGATCGTTGAGATCGGCTTCCCTTTGGAGAATTCCGTGAGCATAGACGCGGATGCTAGGCTTATTGCACACCCTTGTCCTCGGAACTTCAGGTCTTCTACTCTGTCTCCGTTGAGCCTTAGCTGCATCTCTATTACGTCGCCGCACAGGACGTTGGAGTCCTTGGCACGAGCGTTTGCGGCCGGCAGGTCGCCGTAGTTTCTGGGGTGTCTATAGTGGTCGAGGATCGCCTCTCTGTAGACGTCTGCGGTCATACTTTGAACATCTTCCTAGCATTCTCGAGAGCTCCGATGAGTATGTCAACTTCTCTTCTCGTGTTGTAGATATAGAAGCTGGCGCGAGAGGTGGCTGGCACTCCTAGTCGTTCCATTAGTGGTTGTGCGCAATGATGCCCCGACCTTGTCGCTATGCCCTGGGTGTCAAGGATCGTGGCCAGGTCGTGAGCGTGAATGTCACCCAGATTAAATGAGATCGCCGCACCACGCTTCTCAACATCTCTTGTGCCATACAGCACGAGGCCTCTCACATCTTCCATCCGTTCGAGGGCGTACTTCGTGATATCCTTCTCGTGCTGTCTCACGTTTCGCATTCCCAAGTTTGAGAGGTAGTCTACCGCTGCCCCAAGGCCGATGACTCCCTCGATATTTGGAGTGCCAGCCTCAAACTTCCACGGCGGATCGTTCCACCGGGCGTCTTGAAGATGAACTTCCTTTATCATTTCTCCGCCTCCCATGAATGGCTCCATGCGATCCAGAAGGTCGTACTTTCCGTAGAGCATTCCTATCCCGGTGGGTGCCAACATCTTGTGGCCTGAGACAGCCATGAAGTCGCATTCGAGATCTGCGACATCGACCGGCATGTGGGGGACCGACTGCGCCGCGTCGATTATGACGGTCGCGCCAAGTCCGTGGGCTTCCTGTGCCATCCGCTTGACCGGATTGATCGTCCCCAAGGCGTTCGAGACGTGAGCAAGGCTGAGCACCTTTGGTCTTTCCTTGGTCAGCTCTTCGAAGCTCTCCCAGTTCAGCAACCCCTCATCATCGATTGTGACGTAGTCGAGTTTGATGCCTTTCTCCTTTGCCAGCATCTGCCAAGGGACGATGTTGCTATGGTGCTCCATCTCAGTGAGAAGAACGCGGTCGCCGGTCTTGAGGTTCGCTCTTCCCCAACTGAAGACTACTAGGTTCAGAGCCTCCGTTGCATTTCGTACGAAGACGATTTCCTTGGCCGTCTTGGCGCCAATGAACCCAGCGAATCTTTCTCTCGACTGTTCGAATTCGACGGTCGCCTCTTCGCTCAGTCTGTGTACGCTTCGGTGCACATTTGAGTTGTACACACTGTAGTATCGTCGGATTGCATCCATGACGCGCCTCGGCTTCTGAGAAGTGGTGGCGTTGTCCAAGTAAACGAGCGGTTTCCCTCGGATCCTCCTCTTCAGAATCGGAAAATCCTCTCGTATTTTGGCTACGTTCAGCACCACTGTCTTCCTCTCCAAACCGCGGACAATTGCGCGGGCAACGGGTTGAGCATAACGTACGTCATACCCGTATATTTGCACACCTCTTCACAGGCCGCGCACGATCTTGCTCACCGAACTCGTAGCCACAAGACGATTGCGTCATGATGCGGCGGATCTCAGTCCCGTCCTCGACGACTTACGGTAGGGTCCTCGAGTTCGTCTCCGAGACCTTTTTCGCTGAGCCATCTTACGGATGAGACCGTCTTGGATTTCACTCATTACGCGACTGATTCCCCTTTCGTCGAGGGTACATGGTTGACGCCAGCCCATCCGTGAAACTTCGTGCGATATTCCTCGTATCCTTCGGGAACCTTGGACAACCTCTCGGGGCTCCAGATGACCAGGGCCTTCTCATACTCGGCAAGGTCATAGTCCTTCGTGTAGTCCAAAGCCCCAGTCGGACAGTAGTCTGTGCAGAAGTGACAGAAGCAGCATCGGATGTACCAGTACTGCGGGAACCTCTTCTCCGGGTTCCGTGGGTATGTCTTCTCATCTGTGACAGGTACCAGTGTGATGCATTTCTCGGGGCAGATCCACGCGCATATTCCGCATCCAATGCATCTGTCCATGTAGAGCAGGTGCCTTCCTCGATATCCGTCTGGCAGTTCGTGCTTTTGGTAGGGATGCTTCAGAGTGAACGTCTTCTTGAAGAGGTGTCTCAGACCTTCCAAGAAAGGTTTGGCTGCTGACATTTCCTTTGTTTCCTACCTGTCTGCCTCTACAGGCCAGTAGTCAAGACTCCCGTAGATTATCGGCAGGTCGCCTATGCGAACGCCTCTCAGTAAGAACGGGAGCGCTGACAAGTTCTTGAATGAGCCTGTGCTCATCTTGACTCGGTAGGGTCTGTCGCTTCCAGTTCCGACAACGTAGTGGTTCACCTCTCCTCGTGACGATTCGACCCTGCCGATGGCCTCTCCCTTGGGAACCACGATCGGGCTCTTTCTAGCAATGGGGCCCTTGGGGATGTCCCGTATCGCCTGCCTGAGGATCCAGATGCTCTGTTTGATTTCCTCAAATCTCACCAACCATCGCGAGAGGCTGTCGCCTTCTTTGAAGGTCGGAATCTCGAAGTCTATCTTGTCGTAGGCGCCATAGGGGGCGTCCTTTCTCACGTCGCATCGCATGCCAGAGCCTCTCAGAACCGGTCCGGCGACGCCTAGCCTGATCGCATCTTCCTTACTCAGAATCCCGACGCCTCTTCCGCGTTCGACGAAGACAGGGTTGTTCACGAAGATTCGGTCGATTGCAACGAGGCGACGCTCCAGATAGCTCAATGTTTCAAGCAGCTTCTCTTTGAAGCCTTTTGGCAGATCCCGCCTCACACCGCCGGGGACGAAGAACGAGAATGTCATTCTTGCTCCTGTAAGCATCTCGGCCAAGTCGAGAAGCAATTCCCGTTCCCCGAAACCAAACATGTACATTGTGGTGTGCCCCGCGAAGATTCCCGCCATTATGGCCATTCCGTACAGGTGACTCGCTATCCTGTTGATCTCACATAGTATTGTTCGAATGTAGCGGCCGCGCTCTGGCACCTCCACGCCTTGGAGCTCTTCGATAGGCTGGATATACGACCAATTTAGATGCGAGGAGTCTGCAATGTTGGGGCGTTCGAACATGGGGATGTTCTTTACGATGTTTCTGGATTCTGCTATCTTCTCGCAGCCTCGGTGAACGTATCCGATGTCGGGTTTTACTTCAACTATCAGGTCGCCATCTGTCTTGACGATTATTCTCATGTGGCCCGAGCCCGGATGCTGAGGGCCAACGTTCAGATCAAGCGTCGACAACTCATGCTAGCTCCGAGAATGTTAGATCCTTCCTCAGGGGAGGTGGGCCATCCCAGTTGTCTTGAAGCAACAGTTTCTGAAGGTTCGGGTGACCTTCAAAATTTACTCCGAACATCTCGTACGTCTCACGCTCGAAGAAGTTGGCGCTCTCCCAGACGGAGGTGAGTGTCGCCAACGATGGGTTTTCCCGATCGACTTGAACCTTCAGTGAGAGCACTAGATCTTTGAGATCGTCGCGCGAGTAGGATGAGAGAAAGTACACGACCTCGATTCTCTTCTCGCCGGGATAATCGACTCCGGAAACTGCGATAGTGTGATCGAACCCGAAGCGTTGCAACCAAGCCGCAATGTCCTTGATGGTCTCCTTGCGCGCTAGTACCGACAGCCGGCCCCTCCGGTTAATCTTCACGTCCTCCACCGCGCTACCGAGCTGTTCCTTCACGGCCGCTGCAATGCGCTGTTCAGGGGTCGAGGGAGTCTCAGTCATTTGGGGTAGACTTCCTCTCGTCGGATCTTCTCTCTCAACTTGATTATGGCGTTCAGAAGCGCTTCAGGCCTAGGAGGACAGCCTGGAACGAACACGTCAATCGGTACGGCCTTTTCGACTTCGTTGATTATGCTGTACGAGTCGTGGAAGAGACCACCCGAGCAGGCGCAGTCACCCATCGCAATAACGTACTTCGGGTTGGGCATTTGCTCCCACACGACCTTCACCCTCTTCAACATCTTTTTTGTCACCGTCCCCTCGATTATCAACAGATCACTCTGGCGCATCGACCCCACCGCAGCCTGCATGCCGAATCTCTCAGGGTCGTACCTACCGCTCATCATGGCTCCGAGTTCGGCCCCGCAGCAGGCGGTCATCAAGTGAACCGGCCAAAGCGAGTAGATACGACTCCAGTTGACCAAGTGCTTCAAAGGTGCCGTACCTACGACCTTCTCGACGAGATCTTTCAGACTCCCAACCCAGACCCCCGGAGCGGGCCTCAGTTCCGAAGAGGCGTCCGGCGTTTGGGATTCCTTTGCGGCGTCCGCGCCCGTCTCTGGTCACCTCGTCTCCCGATTCATCGCTTCATTTCCACGCCAGAGGTTGATCAGCCTTCGCACACACGACAGCCGCCTAGATTCAACTCGGGCTCGAGGCGTCTGTGGAGATCACACATCAGCTTGCTCCTCCTGACAAGCATTGAGACTTCATTCAGTTTGCCCATGACCTGCACCTGGCCTGCCTTCCCTGACACGAGCAGTGCAGCGATCTTGTTCGCTGCTTCGTCGACGTGCGCTTTCCCTTCCAAGTTGATCGCGATACCTCGCTTGTTGTGCATGTACTTGCTGACTGCCGGCTGCGTGATTCCTAGGAGCCGAGCGGCCTGCTGCTGAGTCATCCCGTACTCGTCGACGAGCCTGCGGACAACCATTGCTCGGATTGCTGGAATCACAGACTTTGACGCGATTTCGTCGGGTAACAGCAACCTCGCAACCGAAGAGACTTTGCCCGACGGCGCGTATTTAAGCATGACATAGGTTATCGAATCAGCGCGATAGACACAAGACGCTCGGAACACGTGAAACAGGTCAATGAGGCGACGCAGATGGATCTGGGAATGCTGATCAGCCAATCCGCAACCAGAATCAGGAAGAACCTGATACTACTTGTCCCGCCGATCTTCACTCAGGTCGTGGTCCCGCTCGCGCTGTTGACTGTGACCGCTCTCACGCTACTACCACTTATGATGGCTCTCAGTTTGACCGGAAGCACTTGGGGACTCATCCAAACCATCGTGGGCGGCATCCTTGTCATCGCGATCGTCGGTTTTCTCGTTGAAACATTTGTTACTGCTGGCTGGGCGTACATGAACAAGCGAGTGGTCACCCACGGGCAGACCGGGTTGAGCGATCTCTGGGTTGGAGCGAGGAAGTATTTCCTGCGAATGCTCGGCGGGCGAATACTGATTGGAGCCATAGTGGTTGCTCCGATCGCGGCTGGAATAGCGGCCTTCGCAGCGAGCATTCTGACTCTGAATGTTGGACAGCTGCCTCCTCTTGGAGAGCTTAGCCCTGTGACCATCGTTAGCCTACTTGGCCCGATCATCCTTGGATTGTTCGGGATCCTGTTGATAGTTGGCTTGATCGAGCTGGTGCTCTATGTCTGCCTCTTGCCGTGGATGCAAGCCCTCGTGATGGACGACCTTGGAATCTGGGGATCCATCAAGGCGAGTTTCAGCTTTGTTCGAAGGAACCTTGCCACGATGATCGGTTACATCGTCATCTCTGGAACCGCTTGGACAGCCGCGTCTTTGGCGACATCCTTCCTGTGGCCGAGCTCTCCCTACTCGGAACTGATCCGACCATCAGTCTACATGAACAGTACCCGTCTATTGGGGCTACTGTTCGGAGCCTCCAACATTGCCAGCTCTGTGATTTCCGCGCTACTATCAGCCTTCTTCACTCTGCTGCTTTTCATAATCTACGCGGATAGGACACGCGGATCTCCACCCTCTCGAAGCACCGAGGGCTTCACGGCCGCTTCTGCTGCTCATGCTCACGGGCCTGAACCGTCTCCCCCTCATCGAGCTCCGCGCGGGATGAAGTACTGTCTGAATTGCGGAGAGATGGTGATCGTGCTCGCGGTCTTCTGCCCGAACTGCGGAGCTAGGCAACCGCCTCTGGCGGCGCAGTAACCTCTTCACGTTCGCCTCAACGAGCAGAGCATCAAGGTGTGCAAGCTAGGACTAGGTCTACTTCCACCGGAATATTCATAGGAAGCTCGCTCACGCCGACGGAGGTTCTGGCATGGCGTCCTTTCTCGCCGAAGATCTTGGCCAAGAGATCGGAGGCTCCGTTCATGACCTTTGGCTGGTCGGTGAAACCGGGCGCACTATTGACATAACCGTTCACCTTGACGACGCGTTCGATACGGTCGAGCGTCCCCAGAACTGACTTCGCTGCCGCCAAGCAGTTGAGCGCAGCCAGCTTCGCGGCTTCGTATGCATCATCAACCGTGAGATCTTGTCCGACCTTGCCTTCGAATACTGCAACGCCATCCTTGAGAGGCCCTTGGCCTGCGGTGAAGAGCAGCTGGCCAAACTGAACCGCGAGCAGATATGCACCGAGAGGGGTTGCGGCTTTCGGGATCGTGATTCCAATCGCTTTGGCGCGTTCCTCATACGACAACGTCAGCATTCCTCCTGGATGTTGACAGAACGGAGCCTATGATGCTTCGACCTTGCTAGTAGGCTTTTGCATCTTGACCGCCAGCGGCTGTAGGGCAGCCTCAGGCACTTGAGGACCATGTCGAGTCCTTCAATGACTGAATTACGTCAATGGGCGTCGGGTCGACGCCTCGCGCGATTGCTAGGTAGAACGATACGTAGTCGCAGTAGTAGATGGTTGCCAGTATGGCGGCAAGCCTCGTTGGAGAGCTCTGAAATATCTCGTATACTGCTTTGCCTCCGCCTTGGCGGATCAGACTTGCCAGTCGATTGACTTGCTCAGCTTCGGCTTCGCCGCCTCTCAGGAATATGAATGATATGGAATCGGCGAAGCCGCTCTCCTTCAGCATGTGCCATCCCTGAACCTCGTTGTGAAGCATTTCAGGAAGAACCTCGAACTTCGCGAGGACCTTCGAATTCTCATTGAGTTGGTTCTTGAATCTCCTGCCAGCGGCAGCTAGAGATTGAGGCACGTATATGAATGGGACCGTGCCCCGAAGTTGAACGGCCAACTGTTTTGCAGGGTTCTCCGATTGGGGGCGCGCAAACCCAATCATCTTCCTAAGTTCTCTTAGTTTTTCCGTAGCGGTCCTTAGTTCGGCATGAACGCTTCTGTGGCTGCAGATTCTCCATCTTCCCAGCGTGGCGAGGGAAGCGGACAAGAGATCTGGCAGCGCCTCACGAGGTTGCAGTCCGGTCCTCACCTGCACGTGCGGGATCCCGTACTTCCGACAGATCTTGAGCAACTCACCTCCTGAGGCGATGCAAGCAACTCGGGTCTTGCGTCTCCGAGCTTCTCTCAGGGCCTTCAGCGTCTCGGCCGTCTCCCCGGAGTAGCTGGCAACGAGAACACACGTATTCGCAGTGACCGAACCCGGAAGCTCGGACCCCCTTATCACTTCAATTGACATCGGGGCCTCGAAGAGCCAGTCTTTCAGTATGTCTCCCGTGATCGCCGAGCCGCCCATTCCCACGAGCGCCAGATGCAATGCATATCGCGCAGAAGTATGCGGGAGCGAATCGGACTTCAGTGCAGCCGTGTACGCTCGCTCGTAGTCTTCTGGAGTCTCCTCCAGAATTCGTAGCATATTCCCCCGGTCCACCTTGGCCGTTGCAACCTTGTCGTCGAGAACGCCTACTTGCAAGTCCGATCACAACCGTTTTCTGGGCCTATCGCTATCAGGCCTTCCGTATTTGTGCTGTGAATTGCGCACAACATATAAGGCCGGTCCAAGTCTAGCACGGCGAGTCTCAGGACAAGGATGTCACAATGGGCAAGTCTTCGCGGGGCCTACTCGGCGCTCGCAAGTTGAAACGTAGACGCAAGCGTTTCCGGTGGCACTATCCGCCCTACAAACGCCGCATGCTCGGTCTTGACTACAAGGCGGATCCACTTCAAGGAGCCCCGCAGGGTCGAGGTATAGTCCTCGAGAAAGTCGGCGTAGAATGTCGCCAGCCGAACAGCGCTGTACGCAAGGCCGTGCGAGTTCAACTGATAAAGAACGGAAAGGTCGTCACGGCCTTTCTGCCTGGCGACGGCGCCCTCAACTTCATCGACGAGCACGATGAAGTGTGGATCGAAGGTATCGGCGGCGCCGAGGGCAAGAGCATGGGGGACATCCCGGGAATACGATTCAAAGTCTACGCGTGCAACGGAGTGTCTCTCGACGCCCTACTGAAGGGGAAGAAGGAGAAACCCAGACGCTAGGCGGCTGAATCAACCGTCCAGTGGCGATATCGCCCTACTGATCTGAGATTCTCTCTTCCGAGAAGCGAACCTGTTTTACGACCCCTTGGTTGACTAGCGCAGAAGCATTCTCAGCGGGTAGAGTGACGATGTCTTCTGATTTGAAGGGGCCGTAGGTTTTCAAGTCGATCCCGATGATGGCTGGGAAGTCTGAAAGGAAACGGACGACCTCTAGCTTTGTCTCGGCTGGCTTCCTTGGAGACTCCTCTTCGGATCCACGCGCCGCTCCAGCCAATCCGTCAACGAAGCGGTAATGATCTCCGATGTGTGACGTGATCCGTTTCGCGAACTCCGCCTCCTCCGGTGTGAGGAATTCAATCGCGACATCTTGCCGTGACATGGCTGCCTCGACAATCTTCTTCATACGCGTGTTGGCTATCTCCGTGCCCAGCCGTCGCAGTATCTTGAATTCCTTCTCGGAGATGGCGACTTGAGTTCGGTCCTGGCGCGTTGCAGTCGAGGAAGCTTTGGAGTCGCTCAGGAGCCTGTCCACTTCAGAGTAGAAAGATGAAGGCAGCCTCTGTAGCGTTCTCTCGCTCTTCTCGGTCTTCCAGATTCGGTAGAGTTCGTCCCGGTTCATTTCTTTACAGGACCGCCTACTCCTTTGCAGAGTAAGAGCATCGCGGCTGCCGCTGGAAGAGTCACATCCTCTTCGGTGTAGGGCCCATAGGTAGAGTTCCCCATTCTGAAGGCTGGGGCCTGAATGACTCGAACAGTCTCTTCTCCTTCAAAAGCTATTGGATCAAGAAATGGATCAAATGCGTCCAGGTTTGACACCGCCATCGCACGAAGGCCTGTCTTCCCGTTCAATGTTTCAGGCAGGCGGATCAACCTGTGGATGTCCGTCGTCACAACAGTGTCGATCTCTGCGGGCAACGCGCTCTTCGAGATAGCCCTGCCAATTATCGCTTTCCAAGTGGTGTCCTTGATGTGAAACCTGTCTTCGAACTCGCTCCACAGTATCTTCTCTCTCCAGCGTTCTTCTCTCTGCGCTCTCTCCTTGACTATTAGTCCAGCTTGACGGCGTGAGAAACCCAAGTCTACTAGTTCTTCTTCAGTTCCTTTCAGGAGGAGCCTGTGGATTTCACGTGCGAAACGACCACGCCACCCCGGGTCCTCGGGTTGCGGTCCAACGATGGCGTCCTGAGGCTTCTTGTAGAGCCCTTGATAGAATGCGTCGAGCCCTAACCCCAAGACGTAGTCGACGATCTCCTTTCTCTGCGATTCGTCAAGTTTGCGAACCTCTTCGGTCCTCACGTGAAGGTGGTAGCCGCGGTGGCCGGAGAAGAATGTGTGCATTTCATGCTCGGGTATTCCAAAATCCTTTGTCAAGAAATCAACTAGCTTGGATACTTCGTTCTTTGCGGACCTCAGGCACTCATCACAGAACCAAGCACGTTCCTCAAACCTCGTCTTGCCGCAGCTGGGGCACTGCACGGGAGCCTTTCCTCGTCTAGCAAGCCCGCAACTAATGCAGCTCCACATGTCATGATTTGCCTTGCATGAAGTGTCGATGTGATCTGCGTCAACGTCGAAGACGAGATCGGATCCTAACCAGCCTTTCTTCTCCATCTCTACCGCAGGCCTGGCATAGTAGGCGGTTGAATAATAGACATCTGATGGGACAAGCATCCGTATTGTGTTGACTAGTTCTTCGCGTGATCCGATCGCTCTGTGCCGCGTCATGAATCTCTCCCCGAATGCGAGGAATGCGAATTCTCTGGACCGAAAGTCCGTTGGGAGACTGATTCTGCTACCCTGTTTGGTGTAGTACTGCAAGAAGGCCCGCTTGATGAAGCTGAGCCGTTCCATAATCTGAGGGCCGGCCAACGCCGTCTCGCATCAGCTCCCCGTCTATGCGCCCAATATCAACGCCGAGACAAATGTCTTGTTACGCGTGACGGAGACCGCCACTCGGCTAGATATCAACCGGTTCTCAATCCAGCGCTTTGCTCTCTTCGTAGGTTTCCCCGTCTAAATTCAAAAACGAGCATCAAAACCATGACCAGCGCCAACAGTAGAAGGGGTGCTCGAAAGTCTGTGAGGCGAGCATTCCAAGAGGCTCTGAGTGTGTGAGGCGAATCCATGAGTATGGATCTCGATGACAATCGGTTTCCGTGCTCGTCAACCCAATGATCGAAGAAGAAAGTAACACCTAGAAGTTGACCAAGGCCTTTCGAGGTCTCTAGTGGGTTGACCGTGAAGACTGCGTGGCTGCCTGCCTCATACCATCCTTCACCGTCAGTTTGGCCGAGGGGGGACTCTAGCGAGAGCAAATACTGGACTCGTACACTCGGCTTGAAGACGCCGTTGCTGGAGAAGGTGGTCTGTTGTTCAGCGACTACGTACCGTGTCGCGTTTGCTGTGAACGTTTGGCCAGTCGCTTCAAACAAGTGAGCGCCCCCAGACAAGAAGCGCAGAGTGACAACCTCTCCTCCTTTGAGAACCCCGTGAGGTTCTCCGTCAATGGCAAGGTTGACCGCGAATACGGCAGGGAGGGATGGCACTGTCGAGGATACTCTGAAGAGTGAGGTCGCGGTTCTCGCATCCACTTTTCCCCAACCCCACTCATTTGACCCTTTGGATGCCTCGATGAATCCCGTGAAATTGTCAAGGTTCGCACCCTCAACAAGCAGAGACCTGAGTTCTCGCGATCCCAGATGAGGACTATACTGGAGCATCAACGCCACCACACCCGCGACGTGAGGCGCCGCCATGCTTGTCCCCGCTAGAACTCGATGATGCTGATCCGGGTCGCTGTCGCTGGGGAGAACTTGCAGAGAGCGCGCCGCCGTGACAAAGAGTCCAGGAGCAGATATGTCCGGTTTTGTCCGTCCATCCCTTGTCGGCCCTCGCGAACTGAAGGAGGCGATCTCGCCCACGTGATAGTCATGTATCAGAACGTTCTTCCCCGACCCGGTCACCCACGAGTTCTTGGTCACATAGGCGCCGACAGCAATGGCACCGCTCGAGGTGGCAGGGACTGACACGGTGCCAGCCTCGTCGATCTCGTAACCTTGGCCACTTGAGAAAGAAGCAGCGGGGTAGGAGCAACTGTCACTGTCCACCCAGGCGTCCCAGCTCAGAGAAGGACCATCATCAATGACGTTCAGGATCAAGCCCCATCCATAGGTTCTCAACGAGCCTTGAGTCTGGACTGAGAACGCCAGTTCATTTCCCTTGGCAGTAGTCGCTGGAACGATTGTGACCAAACCATTCGAAGTGTCCGTTCCACTGGGCGAGGTCGGCCCGGCCACAACTTCTCCGGATGGAGTCACAAGGGCTACGGAGATGCTTCTATCCTTCGGGTACCACAGGTCCACCATCGCGCTCTTTGCCTGTCCTATCGGTTCCCAATTGATGCGCGTCGGGCTCGCATGGCTGAGCGAACCACTTGCGTGAACATGCTTGTCTGCTTCGTTACCGGCCGAGACAGTGACAATGACATCCTGTGCGCTGAGATCGTCAAGGATGACTTCGAGCGGGCTTGTACCGTCGTGGCCGCCGATGTTTCCTCCAAGGCTCAGATTGACCACCAGCCTCATTCCGAGCGGTCGTGCTCTCTCCACGACGTACCGTAGACCGTCTATGACGGCGGTATCTTCGAAGGCCCAACTCTCGCCGCCGCATAGCTCCCTCCCGCTTTTCACCACAATGAGCGAGGCGCCCGGAGCAATCCCGCGATACTTGCCTGATGCCATACCAGAACTTGCTGCGATCGACGCGACGTGTGTGCCGTGGCCGAACGTGTCATTCTCAAGGCATTTTCCGCCGTTGATTTCGTGCCACGAACATTCGACGCCATAGGTGAACCCTTGCGGCGGCTTCCCCGACGCCGTCTGATCCCATAGGTACAATACCTTAGAGGAACCGTCCGGGAACTTCAGATCAGGATGAGATAGGTCGACTCCCGTGTCGATGATCCCGATGACTACGCCGGACCCATCAACTGGCTTGCCAAACGGGTCCGTGACATTCTGCCACACGAAAGCAGCTCCGATCTCGGAAGCGCTCACATCAAGTGCGGGCCGATAGCTCCTCGGAGAGTAGACCCCCGAAACGAAGTCAAGCCTTGCGATTCGTTCGATGCTATGCGAGGGCAACCGAACGGTTGTTACCCTGCCTATCGAACCCGTGATCACACCAAGGGTAGCAAGTCTCGTTCGCTGAGACGGGCCAAGAGGACTGGGCGACGTGACTAGCGTTGTGACTATATCCGTGTCGCTGGTGTTCCATGAATGTGCACGACGAAACAGAAACGGGTCAAGGACTTTGGAAACCTCAACATGATTCCTGTTGTCGAAGACGTAGAAGTACGCGACAGGAAGCAGCAGAATGAGGACCAGCAAGAAACATCTCAACGGAGACGATTTCAGATTGGATCACCAATCACGGGTGACAACTCGACTGAGCCTTTCGTCGTCGATCTATGAAGCAACCGGTCTTGGACTCTGCACTGTTCTTCGTTTCCTCGTTGCGGCAGCGATCATTCTAGCTTTCTTTCTGTAGTAGGAGAGGGGATGCAAGATCGCGGCGCATGTCTCATCGGGGTTGACGCATAGACCGTGAGTCTTCATGGTCTTGCAGTTGGGCGGAGTGTATTTCTTCTTGCCGCCTCGTCTTCCCGAGATGTGCTCGACTTGGTACCTCGCTATCCTCTCACTGAAATCGCTTTGAGGGCGGAACATCCTGATGATCTCTTCCTCTGTGACCCCGATGTTGCTCAGGAACGCGGTCAAGGCGAATCTTCCAATGTGAGGAACGTGTTTCCCGCTGGAAAGGTTTGAGAGTAGAGCCTTCATGCAGGGAGGCATCGCTGCAGCAAGGATTGCCCTTGGGGTTTCTTCAACACCGTAGATCTGCGCTCTGGCGACCACTAGTCTTCTGATTCTCTCGACCCGCGGCGTGACAGGTTCTGGAACGGATCCGTAATGGCCCATGATCCTTGAGAGAACTCTGGCCTCAATCTCCTCTTTCAGTAGCCTAGCAAACTCGTCTCTGTGGCAGTAGACGTAGCCCTGCTCTAAGACTCTGTTCGTGAGCTTCCAGTCAGGATCACGAATGCGTACGGCGTTCCTGAGGTAGTCGGGATAAGGCACGCCAAACTCGTAGAGGGCTTCCCCGATTTCTTTGTCGGCGATATTGGCGTTCCAGCCAAAGGTGTGTTCCGCGATCTGCATCAGCACCATCGGCGATTCTTGTCTAAGAAGTTCGTAGGCTCGCTTTGACTCACTCAGCGCGTATCTCCTCTGCGCCTGCTCGTCGCCAGCCAATGCGACTAGCATCAGCGCCGCCGGGTACGCCAGTATTTCGACTTCGCCCTGAAGCTCCGGATCGATCTTGCCGGTCGCCAAGGCGTCGATCACTCTCTTCTCGGCGACATCCAAGATGACAGAGAACTCTTTACTGGTGAGATCGTTGAGGTCGATGTTCAGGCTCTTGACGTATTCCGCGGCCTCGTTCGTGAACGGGTATTTCGCATGGTCCAGCTTCGTCAAGACCGCTCTCAACTCGATCCAACACCTAGTCAGACGACTAGCGCCCGCACGTGGCTCGCGATATGTTAAACCCTACGCCTTGACGGTAAAAGATAGTGGATATTCCTCCGCCCCGGTCTCCCAAGTGACCGAGCGTACCTTGGCCGACGATTGGCATGCGTCTCCGGATGGTATGCCCTGTCACCACTGAACCCTGCAAAACGTGAGGCCTCTCAATTCAGGATGCAGCGACGGCCTCATTCGCATACGGGCTGCCGAAGAAGGGAAGCATGGAAAAACATATCGAGCTGAAACTCTTCATCTGAACAGGGAGCGCAGAATGAATTCTGGGAACGGTGTTATCTCCCTCGTCGCCGACCCTTTCCCTCCCTACCAGTACATGAAAGATTCAGAGATCACTGGACTCGATTATGAAATCATCAGGGACGCCTTCCAGAGTCAGGGCCTCGGCGTCTCTGTAACCCTACATTCATGGGATGAATGTATTCAGCGGATGGAGCAAGGGCTTTCCGATGGCGTTTTCCAGATAGCAAGAACGCCCGATCGAGAGAAAAGCTTCCTTTTCTCAGACCTACTTCGCGTCGCGAAAACCGTGCTATATTGCAGCAGAGCGAAACCCATAGTGTTGGACAAAGGCGACAGACTAATCGGACAACTCCAACCGAGCAAGATTGCTGTCGTCAAAGGATACAGCTACGGCCAAGAATTCGACAGTCTACAAGGCATACGTAGGATCTCCGTGAGCAGTCATCAGGAATCGCTCCTGCAACTATCAGCGAATGATGTTGATGTGGCGATCATGGACAAAGGCGTCGGTGTCTATCTCATTGACGAGTTAGGGCTTGGGGACACGCTACAGATTGTAGCTGATTTTGAGATCAACCGTCCACTCTTCGTCGCGTTTCAGAAGACGAGACCGGAAACTCAGAAAACCTTCAACCGAGGGCTGCAGGAAGTTCGGAGAAACGGCGTATACGATGAACTCATGTCAAAATACAGGCTGAAGCAGTAACTGCTTGGTCGCCACCCTGCGTGCTCCGACGGCATGAATGTGACCTTGGGGAAGCGATCGCTGTCCACTCTATTCCGCTTCAATCCTCGGAGCTAGGTAGTACAGGAGCCGACCCTGCTGGGGTATGTCGAACTCGAGTCTGATCGGCATGTTGGTGGAGAACTCAACCGTCACGATCTCTGAGGTCGAGGCGCCTGCCTTCGTTATCTCCGAGAGATAGTTCAGATTGAAGGTTGCCTTGGAAGCCTCCTTCACGTCGAGTTCAAGCAGCATCTCGCTTCCCTTGTCAAGCTCAATTACCGCGCTGCTGAGTTCGGTTGTCGCGGCGGCCGTCAGTCTTTCAGGCGTGGCTTCTAGTCTGACGTTGTCGCTGACCGCTTGCACGTCTTCGATGATGTCCCTGAAGACTGACGTCGTCAACTTGACCCTGGAGTTGAACGTGATCTTCGGGGTTGGCACTTCTTCCTGCGCTGGGTCGAGCGTGGGCATCGTGAACTTGCGCATCATCCTCCCCTTGAGGGTCAAGTTCAGCTTCCGGGTCTTCTCGTCGTAAAGCATCTCAAGGATTTCTTCGCTGCCGACGCGTTTCAGCAACTTCAACATCGATGCTATGTTGATTCGGATTTTCGTTGGCTGTTCGCATGTGTACTCTTCGAAGGCTGTCTTCTGCCATTCGAAATCAACCATCGCCACATGAGAGGGATCCATTGACCTCAGCTTGATACCCTCGGGGGTGGCGTTGAAGTCCGCTTCCTCAATCAGCGTCGAGATGGCGGCTAGGAGGTTCTTCCAAAGTCTCGCGTCACTAATGGATGCTTTGAACACCGCGCTTTCCCTGCTCTAACGTGGTCGGGTAGTATTTTATGCTTAACACTCGGTTTCTCTTAGGCTATTGGGCACGGTGGGGCCTCGTTGGGATTTACGGTAGCTTTCAAGTAGCTCCGAAGCGTCGCGTGAGCGGCTCATTTTGCTCGTTCGAGTCTGAAGACGACGGGTCTCAGGCCGTCGGTACAGCATGAGTACGCCACGCCTTCCTCTTGCAGCCATGGGTAGCTTCCACCGAATCGAATATGCGATATGTCGCGCTGGATGTCTGCGAAGGCCCGCCCACACAAGCCCTGTGGGCACATGCCTTTCTGCGACACGAACGTCTCGCCTTCCTTCAGCCTCGGGCAGACGACTTCCGTACCCGCCGCGATCTTTGGAGAAGAGGATCCGAACACATCCTTCATAGAGAGCGTCTTGACCACAGTTATCTTCACATCGTAGGGTTCCATGCTGCCTCAACGGACCGGCAGATCACGCACCATGATATTTGAAACCGACGTTGACGAGATCCCCGCTCGTCTGGCGTGACCGTATGCCGTTTGAGCGCACATCCGCATTCTGCCGTACTGCCCCCCTACTCAGGTACGCCTGAGCGCGTGGGGTGGCGCGCACCCTTGTCTGAGTGACTGCTACCCGCGAAGAAGCGTCGTCCTGAGCCGTTCATGACATGAGACGCTAGAGAGACATCGCTGGTTCCATGTACGTGTAGGCTGTCGCTCTCACGATGTCTCGCGCCAAGTGGTCCCGCAGCTGGCACATCTGAAGAATTGGGTGGATGATTCATCGGCGCCTCGAGTTTGCACAAGCCAGTAGAAGGCTTCCTTGTGGCCACACTTGGGGCATTCGACCTTCATCTTGGGCAGAGTTCTGATCTTCTGCTCTTCTCTGCCGATGACGATAATGTTCTCCTTCTCGGATCTTAGCGGCTGGATGGTCTTCTCTGGTTTCCTCGTCTCGTATTCGCAGCTCGGGCAGCTTAGGACGATTGACTTAGCCTTCTTGACAGGCACCAGCCTTGCCCCGCATTTTGGACAGAATCTCAATTTTGGCCGATCCGCCACGAGAGTCTCACAGTCTCTATTAAAACATTCAGAGAAAGCAGAGGGACAGAGCCTCGGCGGCGAGAAGCCGCTGCCCCGGTGGACGAGAGCCTCGAAATTCAAGAATATCCGCTAGGGTGCACGCCCAAACAGGAGCTTCCGGAGCGCGGAAGCAGTGATCCTCGCAACCCTGGCCGCTTCCGGGAGCCCTTCTCTCGATGCACAAACTTCGAGGAGTTCCTCGATATCGATCTTGCCCAAACCGGCCGAATATACGAAGAACGTCTTTCCTGCTGCCTTCCACTTCCTGAACGACGCACTGGTAAACGCCTTGAATGTTCTTTGCGGGACTCTCACCGTGGCGCTCGTCAGACGTTTGACGGGTATCTTCTGTCGTACGACTGCGATGACTGGACGCCTAGTCTTCTTGCTAAGGGCTTCAATGTCCGCGTAGTTACCGGACTTCGTGATCAATCCATCCAAGATGATGACTCTGAGCTGAGGGTGATGTGGAGAATCAGTCACCATCTTGGCGATCTTGGGGGTCAGGTCATGTACTTCTGGTGGTATGGTTGTTCGCATGACTCCTTCGAGCCAGCGGTTTCCCCTGTATACTACACCCACGACTTGGATCGGGACCCCACGCCCAGGGTGTGGCGAAGCGAGAGATACTCCGAGGACTCGAATCTCTTTCTTGATCATGCGAGGCTGAACTTCCCGTCTTCAATCTTCTTCGCGACCGACTTGATCAATTGAGCAAGAGCATCGACAGGGGAATCTGACGCGGCCGCTATCTGGTCGACAGCTTGTTCGAGAGAGACCAGCTTGTTCAGGTAACCGTACACGAGGAGAGCCTCAACTGCGTTCGCGCAGTCTTGTCGGGTCGTACGGCGCGGCAGCTCCTGTCTCAGTCCTGACCTTCTGAGGGCTTCCGCAAGTATTCTATCGCTGACTTTGATGCCTTGAGGCTCTTGGACTGCTCTCGATCTGCCCAGCGAGAAGACGAAGTTTACGTAGGCGTCCCCGAGTTTCGCTAGCCTGGTATCCGTGAGAATCAGCTTCAGTTGCGGTCTGTCCGAGTCAGCTTGGGACGGTGGCTTTGTCGAGCTTTTCCAAGAACTCGTTGCTCATCTCGCCTACCTTTGTGAGGGCTCGCGCCAACGCCTTCTCGGGAGATGACTCTCGCTTCGTCCTGAGGTACAACACCGCGCTCAGAATCAGAGGATGCGGAACGTCGTACCCCGCCATCTCGACACTCTTGTCCTGCAGGAGCGCCGACTGGAGCAGATTGCAGAACGTATGCCCTTCCCCTTGGATCTCGATCTTCAGCTCGTTCTTCGACCGGTGTAAGACTTTGAGGTTCAACCGTCCTACCTTGCTCCTAGTTCGTAGTCATCGGCCAAACGCCTACGCTCCACATTGCCGCACTCACGACATTGCAGTCTGCGGTTAGTCAGGAGAAGAGGGCTACCGCATCTTGAACAATACGCTCTTGTGACGCCCAGCCCTCTGCCCGCTGTAGTGAGTTCTGGTATCCTATTCTTGTCGTTGAAGACCTTCGCCTTGATAAGGTCGCCTGTCTTGCAGACCTCGTTCATATTGCGTTCGTACCTGGGACTGGACGAGGAAATGTGGATGATGCCGGTGAAAGGTCTACCGAGGACTTTCGAGTCAACTTTGAAGATGCTGACGATGGCTGACTTGTCATGAGTGTTTGTGACTTGACCGATCACCGTTGAGCCGTCTGTCGGCATTATCGGGGTTCTTGTCTTCGCGACAACCTTCACCGTTCTGTCCCTAGTGTCCGCTGTCCTCTCGCCGGTGAGGTGTGAGTAGACCACGCCGCCGCTTTCGTATGTCCCAGGGCCTGGCGAGAACTCCTCGGCAACGCAGAGTCTCTCTCCCGGAACGACAAACAGCGGTGTTCGATAATCTCTTGCAGGCATTTCTGATTGGACCTTGCTTGTTGTCATGGGTCGTCGAGAGGAGAGGTGAACTCCACGAAACTTCGTTTCATAATAAGAAATGCCGTATATAAGCAAGGACAATCGTCACCGCTTGCGGCTCTCGCATCTTGCGGGAGACGCTTCATGGGCTGATCAAGGCTCGGAGACTTCCAGGCCGAAAGAGAACACTATGACTGACTGGCCTGATTAACTGCGTTCAGTTACGGCGAACATATACGCGGCTTCTCCCAGTCCACGCTCATGGAAAGCATAGTCGAGCGGCTTCGAAAGCTGGGACTGACAGAGTACGAGGCGAGGGTGTACTCATCGCTACTCAGGTACCATCTGAATAGCGCATCTAGGCTTTCAGAGAGGTCAGGTGTTCCAAGGACCAAGATCTACTCGGTTCTGGAATCGCTCGCGGCAAAGGGGTGGATCAAGGTCTACTCCGGCGCCCCTTTGCTGTTCAAACCTCTGGACCCTGCAGAAATCTTCGAGAGAATGAAGAAAGACTACGAAGCTGTTCTCGAGGTCGCCTTGGCGATGCTTGACAAGGATGAGGTGAAAATGAAGGAGAAGTTTGTCATAACGAAGCATGACGTCGGGCTGGAGAAGTTGAAAGAGCACGTGGAAAAAGCGAAGACTGTTTGGATAGGCAATGCCACCACGGAGTTTCTCGGGAAAGTGAAGGATGCATTCAACCCTAATGCCGAGGTTCAGGTGACTCTCTTTCCGGGAGAGAGAAGGATCGCTGGCAGTAACGCACAGTTCAAGGAAGCTGGCATTCAGATTGTACAGTTGGTGAGAAATGAGGAGACACCAGCGATCTCAGTCATTCTCGACGAAGAAAGGGTCTTCTCAGTTTTCAAAGATCCGACAAACAGCCGCTACATGATCAGCGAGATGCTCTATGATGACTGCTCTCGATGCATCAAAGAATGGCACAGCCTCGGATGGAACTCGGCAAAGGAGGCCTAGGCGAATTCTGCCATCAGAAAGGAGAGCGGTGGAGAATGAAATCAATCAAGAAGGCTCTCGTCTACGGGTTCGCGGTTTGGGTAGTACCGTTCGTCGCTGCAGTCATGATCTTTCCGATCAGGCTCTCGGACCGTGCGTTGTTTGAGTCGATCATGCCATTCGTCGTGACACTGTGCGTAGTCGCATTCTCAGTCTTGTATCTCAGGGACTTGCAGGCTGGTTTTCTCAGAGAGAGCGCCATCCTAGGGATCACGTGGTTTGTCATCAGCATAGCTTTGGATCTTCTCATGTTCATGCCAGAGAGCCCGATGAGAATGGGCATCGTGGACTACATGAAGGACATAGGGCTAACCTATCTGATCATCCCGACGATAACCGTCGGCTTCGGCTATTTAGCTGAGAAGAGATGAAGTCTCACGACCTGATCAAGCCTAGGCGAACGCCATGGACAGAATCGCCAGACTTTTGATGATCCTGAAC
>CAZUTN010000003.1:0-4528 GCA_964623365.1 uncultured Candidatus Bathyarchaeia archaeon | reverse complement strand
CTGAAGGGTAGTCTGGAGGTGATTTCTTGCCGATAGTGGACGGAAGATATGAGGCGAAACTGAGCACGAAGTTCAAGAAAGCCGAGGATGGGATCGAGGAAATCAAGAGAAGGATCCTCAAATCTAGGGGCATCAGGATCAGCAACATACCGATGGCTCTGCTAGACGAGTTGAAGCCGCACCTGAAAGGCAAGGACTTGAAGATCATCTTGCCACTTGGCGCGAAGGCAACACAGGAGTTGAGAGAGTTGGGTGACATCGCTGTGACCAACGCGAGGATCTACAGCGAATATGACGGAGAAGAGGCAAACTCAGGGTCCGTTGCGTTCGCGGACATCGTCTTCAATATTACTTGGATGGACAGTAGAGTACTTGAGATCTCAACAATGGAGCACAGCAAGTGCATCAAGTGCCTCAGAGGGACCTTTGAAGGCGCGTGGAGATACGCACAGAAATGAGAATCAAAGGATTTCGGTCAAACGCCGCCTGCTTCTCGTTGATGGCCGCCGAACCGCTTCCGATCCGCCAGAACCACGGAGGTTTCGATTTGACGCTCCGGAATCGACCAGTGTCTTCTCAGCAGCCGATCCTTCTCTTCCGAGGAAACCAATCCAAAACCATGTTTTTCATAGAAACGGATCGCCCAAGTAGCATTCGCCCATGTGCCGACTAGGATTGGGCGAATCGTCTTTTCGCGAAGAGAGAATAGCAGTCTTCCCCCAACGCCCTGATTTCGTTTGGCCGTGCGAACGTAGGCATGTCTGATGAGTGTGATGTCCCCGACATCTTGAATGCCCATCACACCAAGCAGTTCACCATCTTCTTCGTATCCCCAGAATACGACGCCGTCATCCATCTCATGCTGGAGTTCGTCTCTGGACATGTAGGGTTCCTTCCAGCGGTCTGCAGGGATGACTCCCTTGTACGCTTGAGCAGCGTCGTTGATGATCACGTAGATCATCTCAAACTCGCTGCTATCGCACTCACGAATCATGACCTTCCCAGCATGGTTTCGATCCTGTAGCAATCAATCTTGACCGGGTATCTGCGCTTCTTGTGGTGCTCGAACATCCTTGGAATATCGAGCGTGTATTCGTGGATCGCAGGCACCTTGCATCTGCATCTCTCCAAGTATCCCAGAATGTGCTCTCGCGTGGCTGACTTGTGGATGGAATAGACGACACGCGCGATCCCGATGGCCTTTCTCAAGAAGATCTTGTCAAGGTGTCTCTTTTTCGTTCCGAAGGGCGGATTCATCAAGACGGTGTCGAATCGTCCGCGAATGGCATCTAGATCGCCCACTATCCAGTCGACATAGACGCTTGCCACCTGAGAGTTCTCGCGAGCCACATTGATCGCGACTGGGTCGATGTCCACTGCCGCGATTCGGCGTGCGCCCATGAGGACTGCACCTATCGCAAGTCTGCCTGTGCCCGTCCCAAGATCTACTACGAACTTGCCCGCGATGTCTCGGTACACGACCCCTGCGAGGAACAGGATGTCAGCTGCAATGTCCGCAGGGATTGTGTACTGTTCGAGCCTGATTCGAGGGCTAGGATGCGGCCGCATCTGTTGCAGTAGGTGTTCGATCCCACGTTTCTTCGGTATGTTTTCCGTACTCTTCCCAGCTTTTCTTGCCGATCGCGATCAGCGCCTCATCCGGATTCACTACAGGCTTGTGATAGCGGCTGCGGTCGTCGATCGCGATTCTTGGACATGCGATCTCCACAAACCCTTCCAGATCTGTGAACGACTCTATTGATTCTGGAATCAGTTCTGAGGAGGCTATTAGGGTGCAGACCTTGCCGCTCTCCTCAAGAAGGGTCTTCAGCCTCCTCGCAAGGGTTAGATTGATCTGGCCGCTCTTCAGCCCTGTGATGACTCCGACTCTCTCTGTTTCCTTGAATTTCTGAATCGTCGCGTATCTTTGTCGCAGTATCTTATCCACGAGGGGCCTAGCGTCTCGCGCCGTCTGTTGGTACGGGTCGGCGACGATCGTCCTCTTGCCGGTCGACAGCGAAACGCCGAGGGCATGGAAATCACCGCCGGCGATCACCAGGAACGCGTCAACGTTGCTCGCGACGGAGACCACGCTTCTGTAGTCGCATCCGAGAAGCTGGCCCTCATGCCTCAGCCGTCCTGACGCTCTTCCGATCCACACGACCTTTCCGGCACGTTCAAGCGTGTCCTTTGCTGATTTGAGCAAGTGTATGTGCTGCACCGAAGCCGCCAGCCCGATGTTCTTCTGATCCTTCAGAAGCTTCAATGCCTCGGCGAGCGGTTTCTCCATTTTCTCATCGGACCTTGCCTCGACGTAGATGACGCCGTCGTGAGCGTCTTCGCCTGGAATCTCCGCGTGGCCTACGTGTATCAGGAGATCCGCACGCAGTTGTTTCATCTGTTGCAGTGCAAGATCACAGGCGCCGTAGCATGAGTCTCCGGAGACGAGTACTTCGACGCCGCTGGCATCCTCAAGCCTCCGGGCGAGTCTCGCGGCGAGCGGCTTGAGCCCTTCTGGTAGCTGAAGCAAGACGCGGCGGGCTGATCGCCTCCTGATCTCGTTGACAAGGCGAGCCTCTTCGAGGTCATACATGGTGGTACAACGTGTTACGCACGAACTGCCCTCGAATTAACGTTGCTTGAGGTGTTCATGCGATCTCCGACGAGGGCAGCATGTAGCCGATCAACCCGTCGTTTCGTGACCCAATCTCCGTGGTGTCGGAATCCTCCGCCGAAACTCCTCGGGATGTGAAGCAACTCATGGATTATGACCTTCTCCTTGTCCGTCGTCGAGAGATCATCGAAACGCTCAGAGATGACCTCGATCGTATAGTGAGACTTCATGCCAAGACCCTTCTGCCAAACCCTCGGGAACGAGTGCACTCTGGCAATGACACCTCTTGATTTGGATCCGACGCTCCTGATACAGATGAGCCGCTCCCTAGGAATGTGAACGAATCCCAGTCCCTGAACCAATTGGTCCGTCAATAGTTTCACGTCGGAGGCCGCGAAGTACTTGATTGGCATGGGCGCCTCTCGGTGCCTCGATAGGATAAGGTGTTGTGCAATCACTGTGCAAATCATGGTGCAATGGCACGACTGAAACTGTCAACTTCACGAGAGAAAGCTCTAGGTTTGCTTGCGGCGGTCTCGGAGTTCCCCACTCATGTCTAGCTCGACCGAGATCAACCGCATGTTCGACTGATTGACCGCGCGAAAAAAGGTCGGCCGAGGTCGTGACAATTCTTTTTTATGTCAGTGCCATGCACGCTACAACGGCGCTGAGGAGAAATCTCGCTTGGAGTCAGATGAACAGATATCGCAGCCGATCACCCTTGCCGATGATGGATTCGAGCTTGTAGTTGGACGATATGATTTGATGGCCGTGGATTGTTGGGCGCCATGGTGCGGCCCTTGTATGATGATGGCGCCCGTAATCGACGAGCTTGCCGAAGAATACACGGGCAGAGTGATCTTCGGGAAACTGAACACTGACGAGAATCCTATCACAACAGAACGGTTTGGGATCATGGGCATCCCGACGCTCCTGATCTTGGAAGGAGGAAGCGAAGTCGAACGAATCGTTGGGGCGGTTCCGAAACAGGAGATCAGGAACGTGCTTGATCGTTTGCTCGAGTCAGCTTAGCCGCGGTACTCCTACGCGATCCATGATCTGAGCCCCAGAGACGCCAAGTTCCCGATGTTGACTCTTTTCAGATGCTTCGCTGCCGCACGATAGCAGTCCTCCACTTGAGTGTATGGGGTCACCGGGAGATCGCTCATCATGAAATCCGGATGGAAAACAAGTAGGCTGTAGGGTATGTCCTTATCCAGATCGGCGAGAAAGATCGCGATCTTCTCAACTTCTTGATCGTCCACATAGCCCGGTACAAGTAGCGTCGTGGCTGTGAGGAGCGGCAAACCCGGACGCTCCTTGCCGTATTTCCTGAAAAGCACCGCGAAGTTCTCAAAGGATCTGCGGTTGGAGACACCGCTCAGTGCCTTGCTGACCGAGTCGGAGCTGCACTTGAGGTCGAACTTGATGTTGCCTCCGCTTCTCAGCGCGAGCTCTGCCGCTCTATCAACGAGGAGCCTGTTTCCCGCACCGTTCCATTCGAAGCATATCCTCAGAACGCGATCATCAGGCTTGGAATCGAGCATACCCCTTGAAGCTGAGATGGCGAACGGAAGTTGAGGCTCTGGCGAGCCGCCGAAGAAGCACCAGCACGAGATGCGTTTGTTCGCAAGGGTCGTTGAAACGAGTGTTTCAACATCACAACGGAGCGCTTCTTGAAGTCGCTTGTGAGAATCATTCTGGCAGAATAGACAGTCGAAGTTGCACCCGTAGAAGAATATGGCCAAGTTGTAGTATCCTATTTCAGGTCCTGCCTTGCAGGCGTACTTTGGATAACCCGCCCCGGTCCCGGCTGGGCAGAACCAAGCGGCGCAGCAGTTGGTGACCTGCGGATCCAAATAGTAGTGCAGAGCAGCCTCGTTCGGACTCGTATTCGAAGTGAAGATACCGCTC
>CAZUTN010000002.1:11111-35417 GCA_964623365.1 uncultured Candidatus Bathyarchaeia archaeon | reverse complement strand
GAATCATGTAGACGAACGCGGACGCGAACTGCAGAACTACGCTTGTAGCTGAGACCCTGTTGAGAAGTGCATCTCTGATGATCAACATTGCGTTGAATATTGGCACGACAGCGAATGACCGGAGCGATGGTTCGCTCATGTACTGCATGGCTATGGCCGGGACGACGACGATGATCGTCAGTGGTGAGAGAAGATTCTGAGCCTCTTTGAAACTTCGCGCAAATATGGAAATCATCATCTCAAGCGACGCGCTCGTCATGGCGAGTACAAGCGTCGCCAACCCGATTAGGAGAAGGTTCCCGGCTGAGATTGAAAGGCTCGGAGTCGAAAATTCACCGACCGCTCCCAAGAGAAAGACTGCTCCCGCTGACATCCCCAGAATCGCGAGCGCAGATGAGAGGAGAGCAATAAGAACGGCAATCAAGAACTTGCCCAACACGATTTCAGTGCGTGTCGCCGGCATCGTCAACAACGCCTCCAAGGTCCTGCGTTCCTTCTCGCCGGCGGTCGTGTCCATAATGAAGTACATAGCGCCCGTCACAGCGTAGATCCCGAGAAACAACGGCAACAGTATCGCAACGAATATGGCCCCTGCGCCCGTCACGGTGACGGCGCGAACGTCAGTCTGTATTGGAGTCAGAGCTTCTGGGGGCAGCCCAGTCTTGGCCAGCCTCTCGGAGACCACCCTATTCGCGTACCTAGTAATGACATCTTGGACGAGGCTCAGCGCTATAGTGCCTCGTGCGTTGCTCTGATCAACATAGATTGTGATTGTCGCGGTTTGGTCCGTTTTCTCGAGTATTCTGGAGAAATCTGGCGGAAGTTCAATGCCGAGTTCATAGTCCCCGTTCTGGACGAGTTTCGTAATGTTCTCCTCACGCCCGATTCTGACTATGCGAACCTGGTTTGAGGGAAGGCTGGCGAGAAAATCGTCGGACGTACTGCCGCTCTGGATGACTGCTATCCGTACAGGATTCCTTTCCGGACTCGCCAGAAACGCCGGCAGAGAGATGAGAACTGGCAGAACAATTATGGGAATCACTATCATGGCAAGGATTGTACGTCGGTCTCTCAAAGCGTCCTTGAGTTCCTTCGCAGCGATCGCTCTGATCCTTCCGAAGTTCATTGTCGGCTCAGTCCGTCACTAGCTGTACGAAGATGCTTTCTAGGTCCTTCTGCGAGGTCTTGGCTTGAAGTTCCTCCACCGTTCCGACAGCGATTATTCGCGCGTGGTCGATGATCGCTATTCTATCGCAGATCTTCTGGGCTTCCGTCATGTTGTGCGTTGAGATCATGATTGTCTTTCCTTCTCTCCGGAATCGCTCCACGAAGCCGCGGATGGATCGGGCGCTCATGACATCTAAGCCCGCAGTCGGTTCGTCGAGCAGCAGGACGGGCGGATCGTGAATGAAGGCTCGGAGGAGTGCGACTTTCTGTTTCATACCCTTGGAGAAATCCCCGACCTTGGTGTCAGCTCTGTCGGTCAGCTCCATTATATCGAGCAGTTCGTCGCTATGCTTCGTCAAGGAGTCCTCCGGAATTCCGTGAAGTCTTCCGTAGTAGAGCAGATGCTCCTTCGGGGTGAGGCGGTCATAGAGGCCCGTGTCCTCCGGCAGGACGCCGATGGAAGCGCGTACCTTCTGAGACTCCCGCAGCAGGTCATGGCCGGCAACGGAAGCCGTGCCGCTCGTGGGTTTCAGCACGGTGCTGAGTAGTCGCATTATGGTTGTCTTCCCAGCGCCGTTTGGGCCCAGAAGACCGAATACTTCACCGTTGCCCACCGTGAAGCTGACTCGGTCGACAGCCGTGAATCTGCCAAACTTCTTTGTCAATGAATCGCATTGTATCAACGCTCACACGCTCTTCCCGGACTCGGATGCGATGTCGGAGTCGTCATAGGTAAATCAGCCGGTTGATGAAGCGAGCGGTCGAAAGCGCTGTAAATGAGAGAACTTATGAGGCCCGAGAAGCGCCTCGGAGACTTGGAAGAAGCTACAACTACGCAGGGATGAGTCTGTCTCGATGAGAACCTCGATACCTCAGAAGCTCGACGTGAGCATTCCTTCGGGGTCGAAGGTTTTCTGCGTCGCTCACAACGACGATGCCGACGGGCTTGCGAGCGCAGCCCTTGTACGTTGCGCGACGCGTTGTGGTTTCGCTCTCGCAGGCTACGAAGACATTGAGAGGGTGCTCGCCGATGCGCCGCGCGGCTTGGATTGGCTGATTGTGACCGATCTCGGACTCGATGAGAAACGGGAAGTGATCCGTAGGCTGCCGAAGATCGCAAGACGCGTACTGTACGTTGACCATCATATGCTCTCCGCGGAGTCCAAGAGGGCACTTGTGAAAGCAAACGTGATCGTTCGCCATTCACTCAAGGATTGTGCAAGCGTCCTGGTCTGGGATCTGCTGAGGAGACAACTCCCCGATGAGGCGGTCAACGTGGCGGCATACGGCGCGGTTACCGATCCGCCGATGTCCGGTCTTCTCACGCGCGAGGTCCTCTTGAAGACGAGCTGGAACCTCGGCGCGTACGAGGGGCATCTTCTGGCTCTTGTGCTTTCCTCCGACAGATGCACAAACCGTTTGAGAGAAGAGATCGTGAGGGGGTTGGCCGCGCTTCGAATGCCTCACGAGATGAGCGCGGTGCGTCGCCTTGCTGATCAGCAGGCGGCAAGGATGGTGAAGATCCAGAAGCAGCTCTACGATCGGGCGCAAGTGAGAGGGCGTGTGGCGATCGCTCGGGCAGGCCCGCTGGCTCTTGGAACGAGCGCTGAGCTACTGTTGGGTGTTCCAGATGTGGTCGCGAGTGTCGTGTATGACGAGGCTAGGTCGCCCTCGCGTACACGAGTTTCGGTTCGAGGCACCGACGAATGTCGCCGACACCTCGGGAAGCTGATACTCAGGATCGCCCGCAAGCTCGGCGGCGCGGGTGGCGGACACATGCTTGCCGCAGGCGCAATGTTTCCAAGCCGACGGCTCGCAGAGTTCCTAGATCTGTTCGTTAGGGAAATAGGACGCTAGTTGTCTTACGGCACGCCCAGCCTGAAGTTTGCTTGCGCGCCACACCTGCTGCACTTGCAGTAACCGAGGTCGTCAACGGCGAAGAGGGTTCGCTGACCGCAGGCAACGCAGTCACCCTCAAAAGATCGTAACATGCCTACGCTTGAGAGGCCCTGCTCAGCCTGTTTGTATTGTCTCTCTTCCCTCTTCGCTTTCGCTGCCGAGAGACGCGTCTGCTCTTCTTTCAGCTTCACGAGGTACGCCTTCGGCAGCTTTCGAGGCATAAGCACTTCCTGCGCACAATAGGCGAACCATCGTATAAGTGTGAACAAGAGTCACTACTTGGTGATCAATGCAGTGAGAATTGCCAGTGATTACACCAACACGAAGCCCCAGAATGCGCTGCTGAAAGCGGCAACGACGCCGAACATGAAAGGCAGCAAGTTGCTACCGATGTCGCCGCTCAAGTTGATAATCCCTATGGCCGCACCGTTGGCGAACTGGAGTCTGCTGCGAGTAGCGGTAGTGATGTTCGGAACCGCCCCACCTAGCAAGAATTCCGTCGGAGCCATCAAGAGGAATGGAAGGACGCCGGGCGAACCGGAGATTGCTTAGAGCAGCAGAATGCAAACGGCAAGTCGCGACGGTCAAACCAGCCATCTCTCTTGACGGGCTTGACAGCATCTTTTCTTGGAAATGGTTGCGCTGCTCAGTATTCCTCTAGGAATAGTTCGAACAAGAATGCATTAATGGTTCGAGCGTCATTGGCGCGGGTCCTTGGAGGAATCGCAACTCACACGCAACGACAAGGAGCAGGGTTTCGAAACAAAGGCTGTTCACGGTGGGCAAGAACCCGACTCGGCCACAGGATCTAGGGCTGTACCGATCTATCAGACTACTTCATACGTTTTCAGGAACACCGACCATGCGGCTAGCCTATTTGCGCTCCGACAGCCCGGAAACATCTACACTCGGATAATGAACCCGACCAACGACATCTTCGAGAAGAGAGTGGCTCTGCTCGAAGGAGGAGTCGGCGCGCTCGCAACAGCGTCAGGACAGGCTGCTGAAACGATTGCCCTCTTGAACATAGTCCATCCGGGAGAAGAAGTCATATCAGCGAACAGTCTCTACGGCGGAACGTACACACTCTTCTCATCAACGTTCGCGAAACTGAGTATCAGAGTCAGATTCGTCGACCCAAGAGATGTCAACAACTTCGAACAAGCGATTAGTCCTCGAACTAGAGCCATTTTCGCAGAATCCGTGGGGAATCCCAAACTGGATACGTTGGATTTCAAAGCGGTCTCGGAGATCGCTCACAGGGCAGGAGTTCCGCTCATAGTCGACAACACAGTTCCTACCCCCTACCTGATGACTCCTTTCGACCATGGGGTAGACATCATAGTGCACTCGGCTACGAAGTTCATAGGCGGCCACGGGACATCCATAGGCGGCGTCATCGTCGACTCAGGTACGTTCGATTGGACGAATGGCAAGTACCCGGATCTTACACAGCCAGATCCCACGTACCATGGCATCAAGTACGTCGAGGCGTTTGCTGAGGCAGCGTACATAACGAAGGCTCGCGTCCATCTCTTGAGAGATCTCGGCCCATCAATGAGTCCGTTCAACGCTTTCCTGTTTCTTCAGGGCCTGGAGACTCTACCGCTTAGGATGGAGCGTCACAGCAGGAACGCGTTTGAAATTGCACAACACTTGTTGGAGCATCCAAAGGTTGCGTGGGTGAACTACCCGGGATTACCGCACCATCCTTCTTTCCCGATCGCAAAGAAGTACTTCAAGCGCGGCCTCTTCGGCGCCCTCGTGGGTTTCGGGATAAAGGGAGGAAGGGCGGCCGGAAAACGTTTCATCAACAGTCTTGAGCTTGTATCACACCTCGCCAATATTGGGGATGCGAGGACTCTAGCCATCCACCCCGCCACCACAACACACTCCCAACTATCACAGCAAGAGCAAGTCGAGACGGGCGTCACCGACGACTACATTCGCCTATCGATTGGACTTGAGACTGTCGAGGACATAATCGAGGATCTGGATCAGGCTCTATCCAAGGCATAGGAGACAACAGCAGCATTGTCCAGAAGCGTCGGCCTAGTCAAGACAAGGTTCTACACATTCGCGCACCCTTCCGAAGAGTTGGTCTTGGATAGCGGAGAGAGGCTCGGCCCAATCACGCTCGCTTACGAGACCTACGGTAGACTTGACGCGGAGAGGAGCAACGCTATCCTTGTCTTCCACGCTCTATCTGGCGATGCGCACGCCGCCGGCATATCTCACCTCAGTGATCCCTGGCCGGGCTGGTGGGATTCGATGATAGGCCCCGGCAAGGTTTTCGATACGGAGAAGTACTTTGTCATATGCGCCAACGCCATAGGCGGGTGCAAAGGATCCACGGGCCCCAGCTCCGTCAACCCTAAGACCGGCAGTCCGTACGGGCTTGACTTCCCTGTGTTCACGATTCGCGACATTGTTCGATCGCAACGGCCTTTGATCGACCACCTTGACATCGAGCGCCTTCTGGCTGTCACGGGAGGATCTATGGGCGGAATGGAAACCCTCGAATGGGCCATCACCTATCCAGAAAGAGTGAAGCTGTCAATCCCCATAGCGACGGCCAGCGCTCAGTCAGCGCAGAACATAGCCTTCAATGAGATGGCCCGAAGGGCAATAATGGCGGACCCGAGATGGAGGAAAGGAGACTACTACGGTAAAGAACCGCCGATGGATGGACTGGCCGTAGCTAGGATGATAGGTCACATTACCTATCTCAGTGATCACACACTGACAACGAAGTTTGGAAGAAAGCTTCAGAATGCAGACGACTTCCGCTTCACTTTCGATCCAGAGTTTCAAGTCGAGAGCTACTTGAAGAACAAGGGTGAAGCTTTCACCAGGAGATTTGACGCCAACTCATTTCTCTACATTACCAGAGCAATCGACTACTTTGATCTCTCGAAGGAGTACGGCAGCCTAGATCGCGCGTTCAGAAGAACTCAATCGGACTTTCTGCTCTTGTCATTCTCATCTGATTGGCTATATCCGCCCTGCAAGCTTGGCGAGATACTATCGGCGCTGCAGAGCTGTGGAAAACACGGAGCGCATGAGACAATCAGTTCGACCTACGGGCACGACGCCTTTCTCTTAGAGGATAAGAAGATGGCTCCGATCATTTCGCCTGCTCTCGAGGGTGCATACAGCTCCAATGAGGATGCTGGCAGCGCTCTAGCTTGCAGTATGCGATTGGATAACCACGGGACTCATGGGTGTGCAAGAATGTCGAACAAGATATGAGAAGAAACCTCATCGGAATCTCAGACGCATCGGGTGACAGAAGAGCGGTTCTCTGCTTGTTTGGCTTCTACACGCTCAAACGGAAGTTCCGAAGCTAGAAGAGTCCACCTGTCTAGTATGAGCGGTTCAAATCCTGTCGAGTTTGTCCGCTATGAACGCGGCTAGGTTCGGCCCGATACTTGGCAGCATCTTCAAACCCTTGACTCCTCGTTCCTTGTAGAGTGCCAAGATGTCGCGGTCGAGTTCGTCGACAGTCCATCCAGCCCGTCTGTAGGCCCAAACCCTGTAGGAAGGGGCGCCCTCTAGTTCCATTTCGTAGCATCTGTTGAAGATGTCTTCTGCAATGCGCTTGTTGATTGCCAAGGGCCCTTCTGGGATGAAACGTGGCATTCTGTCACGGATTCCATGTTTTGCGCAGAAATCTCGCACGTTAAGTCCGATCTTTCCGACATACCGCGTGTCCGTCACGCTGTATGCGCCGCCGTAGAGCCTCTTGTATTTCTCGGTGAGGTCTCGGTCATGTCTCTTCAATGCCTCAAGGAAGTAGGTGGCCTGCGCTCCGCTCATCGTCAGTCCCGCTGCTAGCACGAATTTTCCTCCGTTTTCTGCTGTCTTCTTCACAACCGTCTCCAGGTTTGACTCGTCATCGCAGATGTAGGGTAGGATCGGCATGAAGGCCGTTCCGGTCAGTACGCCTGAATCAGCGATCTTTCTCATGGCTCGGAATCGCCCCTCAATCCTAGGCGCGTGCGGCTCAAAGACATCGCCGTATCCTTTCGAGTCGCCGCGGACTATGCTGAACATCACACACGCCCAGGCGCGTTGATTAATCTCTGAGATTACGTCCAGATCTTTCAGGACGAGGGGAGACTTCTCCAGAATCAGCGTTGGGAAACCCAGCTCCGCACAGACCTTCAACATCTCGCGTGAGAGGCCGTATCTTCCCTCGGCGGGTTGGTAATCTCCGACGGCGATCACGTCCTTCCGAACTCTCGAAAGCTCTTTCCGCAAGAGTTCAGCCGCGTTCGTCTTGACCTTGATGTACTGTGAGAACGGATCTGAAAGGTGCTTGGCGGCCGGGTCGCGTGCGAGCATGTTGTATTTTTCGTCGCGCCAGTAGCAGTAGACGCATCCTTCTTGGCATCCGACGTAGGGGTGAGCGCTGTACCTCGTCCATAACCAACCGCCATCCACGTGTCTATGAACGTTGAGAATTCGCTTGGGCCGGTACGGAACGTAGGTCGTCGTGTGCCAGTGGGAGTTCGTCAAGTTCGTCTCATCAATCCAAATCGTCCGTGAACTCGATTCTCGTTTTATTCGCTACTTGGCGATAGACCGGCCAATGAATTCTTTCTTCGCGCGGGCAGGGAGATAAGTTGCCGCTTTCCTGAGCAGGAGCTTTGTCGGATGCGCCCGTCTCATCTGAGTTCTCAGATAGGCTATCAGAAGTTTCGGTTGGTGTCTTCCGATGGTCTTCAATCCCCATCCTATACCTTTCGCTGCATCATGGTTCTCTTCCCCGAGCGCGGGAGCGAGCAGGAGTAGAAGCCTCCTCATCTGCGCCACGGCAGTGCGTCTCTTCTTTGCGTAGTAATGAACCGCGACGCCAACTCCGCGTCGGATCCATCGGTCCTCATGCTTCACCATCTTCGCCATGTACTCGTAGGCCCGAGGGAAGTCTTCGACGAGTGCGCGGCCCCACGCGCGTTCGGCGATGGCATCGCACTTGTCCCAGCTATCTCCAATCATGATGTATTCCGCGGTCTTCTCCAAGCAGGTTGCCATGTTCGATCGTAGAAGCTGTGCGAGAGCTGAGCCCACTATGACATAGTATCCAACCGCCCTACGGGAAACCATTCGATCGAGCGCCTCCAGGAGAATAACAGTCCGCACGTTCGCTTGTCCAAGTCTCGCTCCCACCCGGTCCAAGGTCGGGAACTTTGTGCGTCCAAGAGCGAGTGGATCGAGCAGGAGGCAAGCTTCTTCCAGCCTGTTGTCGCGGATGAGAGCTTCAGCTCTTGATGCAGCAGCGTCAGCGTCCTGCATTGAGAGCGTCATGTATGGAATCGCCTCTCAGGGCGAGTTGGGGCTTCCAAGGGGTCAAGAGCGTGAAAGGTTCTGCGGAACCTTGGTGCATGGCTCGTGCAAGGTCAAGTTCAGGCTGGCGATACATGGATGTACCAATATCGGAACGCTAATATACCCTCGTCCATGCCACCCCGGAGATCAGAAAAGTGGAAGCCATGACGACCAAGAAACGACAATTCGGCCTCGCGTTGGCGCTACTGGTGGCGTCAATGCTGGCGGTCTATCCAACGATGACGCTTGAGAAACCACAGCAGACACCCGCAACCATACTCATCAACGCCGACGGCCAGGCATTCTCCAACGGCAAAGGCAAGCCCTCGACTGCCGGTTCCAGCGCAACCCTGACACTATCAGGTGCGGTGCACACAAAGGGCAACGGAGCGTTCAAACTGGAAGCACTTACCGGTAGCCTGCAAGTAGGATCAGTGAGCCATGCGATAGTCGGCGGCAAAGGAGAGATCAACAAGAACGACAAGATTGAGATCAACGCGAAGACAAGCGACGGGGCTCGGAAGCTTGAACTTGTCCTGCACGGCCACATTCAAGGAGACATGGTAGTCTTCAATCGCCCGGAGAGCAAGCTATCCCCATTCTACTTCCTGTCCCTCACCGGCCAACTATCCTTCAGCACGGACACGACAACAACAAGCACGACCGCTAGCGGCAACGGAACCGTTACAGTAACCGTCACCCAAAACAACACTGTGACGGAAACCGTTACGCAGATTCAAGACAACACTCTAACAGTCACTGAGACTGCCAATCAGACACTAACCGAGACCGTAACACAAACCGTAACGGAGACTGGTGCCAACTCAACGATAACCGTTACAGAGACGGTAACAACGACAGTTGCAAACGCAACCATCACCGTGACAGAAACAGTCGCAAACACGACTCTGACGGTAACTCAGACCTGAGCAGAGACTCCTTCCACCTTTCCCACCTTTTTCCTGTACAACTGAGCAGAGCCACCCAAGTAGTCGGCTGTGAAGTGCAGGTTCCCAAAGGTGTTAAGGGCATCAAGCGCGGTACCAAATCGACATGCTTGAGTCATGGGAGATCAGGTTCAGGCCCGAAGCCGAAAGCATACGCAAGATGGCTAGGGAGTTCGCTGAGAAGCAGATCGCCCCGATCGCGGACAGGATCGACCGTGAGAACAAGTACCCAATGGACTTGTTCGAGAAGATGGCCAAGCAGGGCCTCTTCGGCATGTGGACGGAGTCAGAATACGGAGGCTCCGGCCTGGACCTGCTGACCGCGACTGTCGCAGGAGAAGAGATCGCCAAGGCAAGCATGTCAGCCTCTCTTATCGTCGGAATTCAAACGGCGCTCACCTCCGCGCCGATCACAAGGTTCGGTAACACAGAACAGAAGGATGCGTACCTGCGGGACTTGGCGACGGGGAAGCGAATCGGTGCTTTCTGCCTCACAGAGCCAGTCGCAGGCTCCGACGCTGCGTCGATAGAGACCAAGACCGTCAAGGAGGGAAATCACTACCTACTCAACGGCACGAAGACTTTCATCTCTCAAGGAGAAGTCGCGGATCTCGCGCTCGTCTTTGCAAGAACCACGGACCACGGAAAGGATGGTGGAGGGATCACCGCGTTCCTCGTAGACAAGAGAACGTCACCGTTCAGGGTAGGCTCAAAGATCGATGTAATGGGCTTCAGGGGAACCGGAACCACCGAACTGATCTTCGAGGACTGTCGCGTCCCCAAAGAGAATGTGCTGGGCGAGGAAGGCAGCGGGTTCGTTATCGCCATGATGACGCTCAACGAGTCGAGAATAGGCGTGGCCATCGGGGGCGTTGGGCTTTCCCAGGCAGCCTTCGACATCGCAGTGGACTACGCAAGACAGAGGAAGGCCTTCGGCCGACCGATTGCCAAGTTCCAAGCGATCCAGTGGATGCTGGCAGACATGCTCACCCAAGCACACTCCGCACGACTGCTCACCTACCACGCCGCCTACCTGAGGGATCAACAGCAAGCCTTCGTGAAAGAAGCCTCCATGGCGAAGGTCTATGCAAGCGAAGTTGCCGTCGAAGCAACGCGGCGCGCAATTCAAATCTTGGGCGGCCACGGCTACTCGAAGGACTACCCGCTCGAACGCTACTATCGCGACGCAAAGCTGCTTGAGATCGGCGAGGGCACCTCAGAGATCCAAAGGCTAGTCTTAGCGAGAGAGATCCTCCAACTCTAGCAAAGCAGTGCACCCGTTGCGGGTTGGCTAGCCCTTTGCAGTCTTCTCAGGCCTGACGGCGTATTCACTGTATCTATCGCCGCGGAGAATGCGTTTGGTCAAGGCAAACTCAAGCTTCGGATTGCTCCCGCGTTCCTGAAGTTCTTCCCGCGCGGACAACCGTACGAGCGCAAAACCCAGTTCTGAAGCGTCAGCTTCGTCACTCTGTCTTGTGTTGAAGGCTTTCAGAGCTCACCCAACGACAAGGTGATAGCCTCTTGCGTCTCCGCCCCTCAGTTTCAGTTTCTTCTCTCCGCTCTTCCCAGAGCCTTGCCGCCCTCGAAGAACCTCAGTCTGAAACTGGCTGTTCATTTCTGACCTCATTCCGCCTTGACGGACTTCGCCAAGCCTAGGACAAGCGCCATTAGCTTCATGCCATAGTCGAGGTTCTCCTCCAATGACATGCGGGGCATTGGCACGCACACAGACGCGGTTGGCATTTGGAGATGATCACTAGGCATTGGCGGAGCTAGCTGCACAGATCGTCTTCTTCTTCGGTTTCATCTTGGTTGGGCATCTCATTTCCAGATTCTCCGACAAGGGCAGGGTTGTGAACGACTGTCTTACTACTCTGCTCATCAAATTGCTGATCCCGCTCTTGGTGATCTACACTCTACTGACAGCATCTGCTGAAACTCTCGCGGAGATCCCGTCGGTGCTTCTCATGGCTGTTGTAGTGCAGCTCCTCGGTCCTGCAATAATGTTCGTTCGACTGAGGCGCAGCGACATTGACAAAGCAACGAGGGGAGTATTCTACATATGTGTGACTTTCACCAATGCGGTATTCATCCCGCTTCCACTCGTAATGATGTTCATGGGAGAGCGCGGAGTTCCGTTCGTTATCGTGTTCTCGCTGACCCAGTTCGCCCTGTTGGTGACGCTTGGCTCCCTCTTGGGCTCTGCTTTCGCCGAAAGGCAGACTGGTTGGAAGGAGATCGCAAAGAGAGCGCTGAGCTTTCCTCCACTTTTGGCTGCAATACTCGGGGTGGCTCTGATCGTCAGCGGTTTTGCTCTACCAGAAAGAGTCGCGTCAGTGCTGTCCTACAGCGGGATTCTGACAACGTACTTGGCGCTTGTTTCTGTTGGTCTTGGAATCGGAACTCGTTTTTCGCTCAAGGACGTGAGAGCTGCATTGGAGGTAGTGGCGGTCCGGCAGGTCATTGTACCATTGCTCATCGTGCCCATCTTGCTTCTGTCCGGTCTTTCAGCTATCCCGTTTCGTGTTGTGTTGCTTGAAGCGTTAATGCCTCCCGCGGTGCTTACGGTTGTCTATGCCGGTGGGTTTGGCCTTGACTCGAAGAGAGCGGCAACGATCGTGACTGTGGGAACACTGCTGCTGCTCCCATTACTGCCATTCCTCCCGCTTCTGCTCAGCTAGAATCTAACGCAGAAGAAAGGAGAATCGCACGTGTCTGCTATACTGTCTGAATAGGAGGGGAACAGTCGTCCAGTGTGCACACCGAGGCCCACCCAGACGGAATGAGCGTTGAAATCTGGCCGCCTGCAGAATGAATGTTGACGACGACCGCACCAAGCCTCTCACACAAAGAAACACAGAGGCTATTCAGTGTCGTCGTCGCGCACCAAGGATGGCGCGCACAACGTTGATAGGAAGTCGTCTCCGCAGCCATCTCGATCATAGACACAAGCAGAATAGAAGCCGGTAGTTTTTCGTCGTTCTCGCGCATCAAGCAAGGATTGACAGAAATGAATATGGCAACATGTTAACATGGCAAGTCTTATTAGACTTCGAATGGAATTCTTGGCTCGTGAGCATTGTCTTGCCAAAGAAGAAGAAGAAAGCCAAGAAGACCAAGAAGAAAGCGAGAAGAGCACGCAAGAAGCGAACCGTCTCTCCTTGGTAGCTCATCCCCGCGTGGTATCTGCCCGAAGTGTCAGTGACACCTTCACCGAACTGTCGATCTCCAGCTCCACTGTAGCGCACAAACCAGCGGAGCATCGGTACGTAAGCAGGTCAAACCGTGCCCGGTGCCCCAGTAAGAGAGACCTATCGGGACACTCTCCTCTTTGCCCTCACGAACATGAACATTGACATAAGCGTGGAGGAGTTGTGTCTGCGCACGAAACAAGGAGAGAGCGAAGCGTCTCGGCACTGCGACTTGACTTCTGACAAGTGACCACGTGTCTCTAGAGCGAGTCACTTAGGTTAAGTCCTCAGAAGAGACTGTGGGCCTTCTCTGACGGCAGAGCGGGATACGCATCTCCTTGCCAAGGATGTTGCCCTTGCCAGCAGTTGATAGTTCAGATTCTACTTGCGTCGCTTCGTTCCCGGACAGTTCGCTCGACAAATGTCTCGAACCTCGTGGGCGCGCGGCCGATCACGTAGGCCAGCGCGCGTGGGTTGCCCCAGAAGCCGTATCGGTCATAGTATCGGAACATCTTGACCAGCGTTTCGATCTGATAGGCTCCCATGCTTGAGGCCTGAGCTTGGCGTGTCCATGCTTCGATTGCGACCTGCTCCGCCCGGACTGGTCGTCTCAATTGTTTGCTTAGGATCTCGGCGATCTGTCTCTGCGTCAGCACCTCAGGGCCAGCCAGCTCATAGGTGGCGCCGAGATGGCCTGGCTCGCTCAATGCGACAGCGGCGGCTTGGGCGACATCCTCAACGTCCACCATACTCATGCGAGTCTCTATCGAATAAGGTACAGCGTAGACTCCGCGCTCGACGATCGCCCGCCATCCTGCGAGCACGTTCTGCATGTAGGAGGCCGGCTGCAAGATTGTACATCTCACGCCCGACTCGAACAGCGCTTCTTCGACGCGTAGCTTGTTCCAGTGGTGCGTCATGGCTTCTGTCTGGGGATGGAGGACCGAGTGGAAGACGAACTGCTCTACTCTAGCATCTTGAGCCGCGGCGATGGCTGCTTTGCCCATTTGGATCTCGTCGGGGCTGACGTTTGGACAGATGTGATAGACTGCGCGCACGCCCCGAGCGGCTTCTCTGAGCGTATCCTCATCACGCATGTCACCGACGACGGCTTCTTGAGCGCCTGCCGATTTGACAGTCTGCGCCTGCTCGTCACGGTGAACCAAAGCGCGGACGGCTTGTCCTCTCGCGGCCAAGGCACAAATGATCGCCCGCCCGGTCTTACCACCAGCACCTGTAACCAGAATCACGCGTTGCCACCGCACTCATCTTGTTCATTCACTGATGTCCGCGACCTTGGCGTCTGTGAGCCTTGCAAGATCGCGCGGGTCTATTTCGATCAAAGCGTCGGGCGTTCCTGCGCCGCCGTAGACCTTGCTGAAACCCATGACCTTACGATCTATCACCGTCGCAATTCGTTTTCTGTGGCCGAGAGGGGGCATGCTACCGATCTCAAACCCAGTGAACGTCTTCGTCGCGTCTGCGGCAGCGATCCTAACCCTCGCTCCCACGATAGCAGAGAGCTTTCCTCCGTCCACCCGCCTGTCTCCCGTGACTATTGCTATCATGGGTGAGTCGTCTTGTGATGCAAAGACAATGCTCTTGATGATTCTTTCAAGTGGTACCTGCAGTCGAGTTGCCGCGTCGCGCGCCGTCATCGTTGGGCCGTCGGCGATGTGAATCCTGTAGTCAACACCCGTTTTGTCAAGATAGTTCTTGACGACCTCCGACATGAGCGTTGTCGCCTTGCAGGTTGAAGCTGGAGGAGTATTTCAATCTGGTATGCCCGAACTCTGCTCGTGCGTGGAGTACGTCTGTCTAGGATACAATCAAAACTGTCTAAGCAGACGCGTCGAGGCGCATGTTGTTGACGGTGATTGTATACTGAATTCTCAAATGAGCGCCGGCACCCGTATGGTGCCTTGAGGAAAGCGTAGAATGAGCAAGAGAAACGCGCTAACTGAGCAGAGCATCATTGTTGATGACGTGCTTTCTATGTTGACTGGGCACCCGAGGGGTACGTTCGTGAGTTTCACAGAGATCACCAAGAGCGTCCACGACTACATTAAGACGAATGGCTTGCGACAAAGATTCTGCCCACATTGCAATGCGCCGCTGACTCCCTCGTCAGAGCCAGTGCCGACTGCGATAGCTCCCACCTAGATTCGCTACACCCCTTTCTGATCATAGCCGATTGCGCCAGCGCCACAGGATCCCAATATCTTGTTGACTTTCCAGCTGTGATTCTACAAGTTCTACGAGCTTTCTGTAGTGAAAGAGGTCGGCGTCGTAGGAGTTCCAGACCCCACAGCGGGCGAGACAGTGAAGGCACGCATCGTCCTGGGGAAGTACCGAGGCAAGAGAACCGAGAATGACCTCCTAGCTTGGGCTAGGGAGCATATGGCAGCGTAAGGTGAGGCTCCACGAAACACTGCCGAACACACTCATCGGCAAGATGCTTCGAAGAGAATTAAGAGAGCCCAATCCCTTCTGAGGCTGAAGCTAGGCGGCCCAAGATGCTCACAGCAACGCAAGTCCGAGATGTCACCGAGATCAAGATGGGAAGATCCCTTAACGGCCGGACAGCGCTCTACTGGGTGGCTGCGTACCTAATGGATGGAATCCTAATCGACACAGGCTGTGACTACACGAGAGAGGAGCTCGCTGAGTTTCTGGGCGGCAAGCAGGTCTCGGTGATAGTCAACACTCACTATCATGAGGATCATGTTGGGGGAAACGCGCTCCTCGCAGAACGCTTTGGGCTGCGAGCATTTGCGCATCCAGAAACAATTCGCCTCATGAGTAGGAAGTACGACCTGCATCCGTATGAGCGTGAAATCTGGGGATACCCCATGCCAAGCACTGCCGACCCGATCGGAGACACCGTCAACAGCGGCAGCGTCAGTCTGCGTGTAATCGAGACTTCTGGGCACTGCAAGGGCCACATCTCTCTCTTCGAGGAAACCCGCGGGATTCTCTTCTCCGGCGACATATGGGTCGCAGAACGCCCTAAGACCGCTAGGACCGAAGAGGATCTGCATCAGATAATCGAGGATCTCAAAAAGTTCGAAGAGCTAAGGCCGAAGATCATGTTCGCTTCATTGGGGAAGGTCGTGCCAAACCCGCGCGATGTCATCAAGAGGACTCGAGCATACCTACAAGAGACGCGAGATAATATCCGCCGACTTCGTTCTGAGGGCAAGTCGCCGGAACACATTCGAGACAAGCTCTTTCAAAGAGAAAGCGTACTCGCGGAGATCACGCAGCATCAACTCTCAACGAAGATATTCATTGAGTCTTTCTTGCGAGATGCATGAGTTCTTTCGCGCGATTCGTCGTTCGATCGTGATTCTAACAGCCTATGTTTATAAGCGCCTTGAAGGCCTAGTCTGCAACCCTGCTGAAAAAAATCAAGAACAACCGAGAGAAGGTCATGCGCGTCATGGAGGTTGAGATCCTCGAAGAAAGGGGAGACTCGCTCGGGCTCATCCTGCGCGGTAGTTCTCCTGCGTTCGCCAACGCCCTCCGGCGGGCGATGCTTGCTGATGTCCCCGTGATGGCGATCGAGGATGTGATCTTCGTCGAGAACACCTCCGTCATGTACGACGAGATTCTTGCACATCGTCTCGGTCTCATTCCGCTGAAGACCGATCTGGACGCGTACGTTCTGCGGGAAGAATGCGACTGTAAGAGCGACCTCGGATGCCAGAAATGCACGGCTTCCTTTGTACTAGAGGCGGAGGCAACCGATCAAACGATCTCGGTCTACTCAGGCGATCTGAAGCCGGCCGCGGAAGTCGCTCCCACCACAGATGGGATACCGATAGTGAAGCTCGCGCCCGGGCAGAAGATCAGGCTCGAAGCCTACGCACGTCTGGGCAGAGGCTCCGAGCACGCCAAATGGCAAGCCGCCTCGATCGCCGCGTACAGGTACCTGCCTAAGATCACACTACGGCCTGAGGCGCTCTCAAACCCAGAGGAGGTCATAAGGTGCTGTCCCACACGCGTGTATGGTTCCGACCCCAGTCGGAAGATATTCGTCAAGAACGAGCTTGACTGCATCTTGTGCATGGCCTGCGTGGAGCAGGCTGGTCCTTCGGATCAGCGCAAGGGTCCGCCGGTCCAAGTCGAGGGCGACGATACGACGTTTGTGTTTCGGATCGAATCCTCCGGCGCCCTTCCTCCGAGGAGAATCCTGAGGGAGGCGGCGGCTGTTCTCGGCAAGAAGGCCGAAGAAATGAGTATGCTAGCTGCAGCGGAGCACAAGTGATAGGTGACGCGATCATGCGTAGAAGAATTGCGAATCCTGAACTGAACGACACAATTGCCGCCCTGAAAAGGAAGGGGAGGCAGAACAAGTCGCGGGTATGGTTGCGTGTAGCCGATTTCCTCTCCAAGCCCAGACGGTCTAGGATCGCCGTCAATGTGAGCAGGATCGCGAGAAACACGAAGAGAGGTGACCTAGTCGCGGTTCCCGGCAAAGTCTTGGCAGCGGGCTTCATTGGTCACTCAGTCCGCATCGGCGCGTTCAAGTTCTCTCAGAAGGCGAGGGCCAAGATCGAGAAGGCGGGCGGATCATGCGTCAACCTAACCAAGCTTGCGGACGATCACCCAAAAGGAACCAAAGTCAGGATCTTGAGGTGAAGATCTAGTGTCGAAGCAGCCCATCATCATCGACGCCTCCAACCTGATACTGGGCCGAGTTGCAAGCTTCGCAGCGAAACGTGCGCTGCAAGGAGAGGAGGTCATCGTCTTCAACGCCGAGAACGCCGTCATCTCTGGTACCAAAGCCAACATCGTTGAGGAGGCAAAACGCAGGCTCAAGACAAGGACTCTGGGGTCTCAGTACAAGGCGCCCACGCATCCTAGAAAGCCAGACACCTACGTGCGCCGTGTTATTCGCGGCATGCTGCCGCGTAGAAAACCGAAGGGAAGTGCCGCGTTGAAGAGGGTTCGGGTCTACATAGGCACCCCTGAAGAGTACCGCGGCAAGCCCACAGTCAAGATCCCCGACGCTGACGCGTCAAAGCTACGGTGCTCACACATCACAGTCGGTCAGCTCTCCGAAGAAATAGGGGGACCCTGGAAGGCATGAGCGAGCGAAAGAGGACACTTCTGGTCACAGGAAAAAGAAAGACCGCAATCGCACGGGCGGTCATCAAGCCTGGCCGCGGCAACGTGACCGTGAACGAGTTCCCCGTCAGCAACATCTCGCCAGAACTTGCTCGCGCAAGAATCTCTGAGCCGCTTACGCTGGCGGGCGACCGCCTGAACTCGGTGGACGTGCGTGTGAAGGTTCGTGGAGGCGGCGTCATGGGCCAAGCGGAGGCGGCCAGAATGGCCATAGCACGTGCACTTGTCGAGTGGTTCAGAACCGCCGAGCTGCGAAGAGTGTTCACAAGCTTCGACAGGACGATGCTCGCGGGAGACCCGAGGAGGAAGGAACCGAAGAAGTTCGGAGGCCCGGGGGCGAGAAGGAGAAAGCAGAAGTCCTACCGCTGACCTGCATGAGTTGGAGTCACAATGATAGTTCCGGTAAGATGCTTCACCTGTGGAAGAGTCGTCGGTGATCGCTGGGAGGAGTTCTCCCGCCGCACCAAGCAGGGAGAGAACCCCGGCAGAGTACTTGACGAGCTAGGTATGAAACGCTACTGCTGCAGACGCATGTTCATATCCCACGTCGAAGTCATCGACGATCTTCTCAAGTACGGCGAAGTCGCAGCCCGTAAACGCGGCCAAATCCAGTAGGGGACTCGTTTGGCATCCCCTGTCAAGATCACAAACCTCACAGCCCGCAGAGTTCTCGACAGTCGCGGCGAATCCACCGTTGAAGTGGACTTGTCTAGCAGGAGCCTGATGGCTCGAGTAGCGGCTCCGTCGGGAAAGAGTCGAGGCAGGTGGGAAGTTCAGCCCTTTCCGGACGGCGGAGTCGATGAGGCAGTCGAACGCGTCAAGAAGCTCGTGGCCCCCGAGCTCTCCGGAATGAACGTTGACCGTCAACGGCAAATCGACGACAGACTGCATGAAATAGACGGAACCGAACAGTTCAGTCGGATCGGCGGAAACACAGCCTACGCCATCTCCTTGGCCGCAGCGCTGTTGTCGTCGACGGCTCAGAAGAAGCCGCTCTACCAGAAGCTTGCGGGTTCTGCAAAGGTCAGAATCTCCCTACCGCTCGGGAACGTCGTCGGCGGCGGGGCACACGCGAAAGGCAAACGAACCGACGTACAGGAATTCCTAGTCGTCCCGGCGAAAGTGTCGTCGTCAGTTCAAGCAGCAGAGGCCAACATCAAGACCCACACAGAGATTTCACGTCTCGCCATAGAATATGGATCGCCGATGATAGGAAAAGGAGACGAAGGCGGCTACGTGCTCGACATGACAACCGAGCAAGTGCTCGACATGATCGCAAAGGCGTGTGAAACAGTCTCGCTTGAGACCGGGGCGGACGTTAGAATTGGACTAGACGTTGCAGCGTCAAGCCTCTGGAAAGAAGAAGAACACGCTTACGTGTACAACCGGGACGGGAGAAAACTCAGCGAAGATGAACAGATAGAGTTCATCCTGAACCTGGTTGAGAGGTACAGGCTGGTTTACGTTGAAGATCCGCTGCATGAGGACGCGTTTGAAGGGTTTGCGGAGCTTAGGAAGAAAGCGGGAAGCACGCTTATCTGTGGAGATGACCTTCTGGTGACGAACACCGCTCGAATCCAGCAAGCGATCACGCATGGTTCCGCCAACGCCATGATCGTCAAAACGAATCAGGTTGGAACACTGTCTGATTCCAGAAGAGCAGTCGAGAAGGCTCAGTCCGCAGGCTACGTCACGGTCATGTCGCATCGGTCAGGGGAAGTCTGCTCGGGAGAGCTTGCGCAGTTGGCGGTCGGCTTGTCTTGCCCAATGATCAAGTGCGGCGTCATCGGTGGCGAGCGTATCGCGAAGTTGAACGAGCTCGTCAGAATAGAAGAAGACGCGGAGAAGAAGAAGATCCTCACCGGCATGGCGCGAATACCCGGCTAGACGCTGCCACGAGATCACTCTCTTCACTTGGACTAGGACAACAGATGATCAGTTTTCCAAGTCATAGGCGTCTGACAGCGCTTGGAACATGTCGAGACTGAAAGTCGGAAGGAAGTACAGTTGGAGAAGACGCATGAATCGTCTTGGAGGAAGATAGGTAGGGAAGTCTATTGGCTGAGTGTGCCTGACGTCGAAAGCAAGCGCTTCGAGAACATCTGACCGATACCTAGCGGAGTGAACTACAACGCATACCTGATCGGAGGCGGAGAGGAATACCTGCTAATAGACTCGTCAAAAAGGATCATCCGCGCGAACGAATTCGTTGACCTCATCAAAGATATCGTGGAGCCGAACAGAATCAGACACGTCGCCATACTTCACGCGGAACCAGACCACAGCGGCCTGATTGGAGAAGCCCCGCACACATTTGCCGATGCAACATTGTACTCGACAGCAAGAGCCTCGGTCTTCATGAAGAGAATGTTCAACGTAGACTCGAAAGCCGTGAAGGACGGAGAATCTCTCAGGATTGGAAACAGGACCCTCAGGGTGATCGAGTTGCCATGGATACACTGGCCCGACACCATGTTCCTGTACCTAGAGGACGAGGCAATCCTATTCACGTCTGACGCATACGGAGCCTTCGGAGCCCTTCAGAAACCCGTATTCGATGACCAAGTTCACTTCCCGCCCTACTTGGAGAAAGCGAAGGACTACTTCTCGACCATTGTGGTTGGACATAGACTGATGGTGTTGCGAGACATTGAGAAGATCAAGACACTTGGCCTCGATGTCAGGATGATCGCTCCAGCGCATGGTATCGTATTGAGGAGTAAGATTCAGGAGTTCACCCAAAACCTGACATCGTGGTGCACGCTGAAGAAGAAGAGGAAGATCACAGTCGTATACGGTTCCATGTACGGCCTCACCGAGAAGTTGGCGGGTCTCGCTTCGGACGTTCTCAGGCAAGAAGCGGACGAAGTCGCAGTCCACGATGTGACAGAAGACGAAGTGAATCTCATACTGAGCGACATAGTCGACTCTGCGGGTACGCTCTTTCTCACTCCAACCTACGAGTCAAACATCTTCCCGCCTGTCAGCAACCTCTTGGAGCTCCTGAGGATCAAGAAGCTTGGCGAAGGAAAGATTGCAGCAGCGCTCGTGACGAAGCTCTGGGGAGGCAACGCGCCCGCGTACATCGCCAAGCTCAAAGAGGCAGGATACACGATCTTCGCGCCCGTCGGCGAGTATGTGAACTACCCGTCTGAGCAAGACTCGAAGAGCATCAGAGAATTCCTGTCAGGTTTCTCAGAGAAGACCCTGCAAGGCTAGATCGCTTTCATGATCTGATCCACAACTCTCTCGGGATCAACATTCGGATCTTCGTTTGTGATATCCTCAAGGAGATTCTTCGATCGATAGAAGTCCACGACGGGCTCAGATGCCTCTCGATAAACCTTGAGGCGTTCGCGAATGACTTCTGGCTGATCGTCAACACGCCTGAACAATTCGCCCCCGCACTTGTCACACTTCCCAGGAACTCTAGGTTTCAAAGTTATCTCGTTGTATATCGCGCCGCATTTCTTGCACTGTAGCCTTGCTGATAGTCTCTTCACGATCACGCTGTCGGGAACGTTGAGGTTGACAACGACGTCGATCGTCGTGATCTTCGCCAGTTCCTTCGCTTGGCCGACGGTTCTTGGATAGCCTTCAAGAATGAAGCCTTTTGAAAGCTCAGAACTCAGCCGTTTCTTTAGTATCTCTGTGATGATCTCGTCGGGGACCAAGGTGCCTGAGCTGCTGTACTTCTCGACAGTCTTTCCCAGCGTCGTTTGGTTGCGTATCTCTTCCCTGACCAAGTCGCCGGTCGAGATATGCGCAATGCCAAGCCTCTTCTGCAGTCTTGATGCGTAGGTTCCCTTTCCCGACCCAGGCGGCCCAAATATCACGATCCTCATCCACTCAGCCTCTGCATCTTCACTTCGCGAGTATCTCTTCAAGAGCCTGGTTTGCTCGCAATAAGTCCTGCTCTGTATTGTATGCGTGAAAAGAGAAGCGAACGCCGTTGAACCGTTGTGAGGCTATTACGCATCGTCTGACAAGTTCCGCGGCGATAGCTGACTGGTCTCGGCCTTTGAAGCGGAATGAGGCTATGCTTGCATGAGCGCTTTCGTCCTCGGGTGTCAGAGCTATCGCTTCCGGGATATTGTCATTGCTCCTTGTCATGTCAATGAATTTCTCGGTTAGGAAGAGGACATGGTCGGTTACGTTCCTGTGACCGATCTTTTCTAGGTATCTCATGGACTCGGCGAGGCCAATAGGGGAGGCGTAGTTCATAGTACTGTACTCGAACTTCCTCGCGTCTCCGGCGAAGGTCAGTTCGGTCACATTCAAGTTGTAAGGGTCCGGTGCGCTGCGCCAGCCTACCAAGGGTGGTTTGAGCTTCTCTACAAGCTCTTCCTTGAGATAGAAGATGGCTGCACCGAAGGGGCCCAGCAGACCCTTGTATCCGCTCGCGACGAGCGAATCCATTCCGTCTCGGTGTACGTCGATGGGCATTAGGCCAGCGGACTGGGTTGCATCCACGATGAGGAGGCTTCCATGTGAGTGCGCCAGCTCGGATAGCCAACGGAGATCAAACCTCTGCCCGGTGCCGTACTCCACGTGGCTGATGGAGATCACAGCCGTACGGTCGTCGACAAGCTTCTCCAGTTCATCTTCATCCACAACGCCATCGCGATTCTTCGCAAGGCGCAGTTCGAAGCCCTTCTCTTGCCCAAGGCGCATCCAGGGATACACAACGCTGGGAAAATCAGCATCTGTACTCACGACATTTGCACCCCTCTTCAGATCCAGAGACCAAGCGAATGAGCAAATGCCTACAGTAGCGCTGGACAACACCGCGACCTCTTCTCGATGCGCGCCAAGAAGGGATGCGGCCTCGTTCCGCGCGCTCTCAAGTGTCTGCGTTTCAGCCTCCTCGTCGAAACTGATCGTCCCTCCGGACGCGATCTTTCGCTCAAACTCCACCATGCTATCGATCGCCGGTTTCGGCATCAACGAGATGGACGCCGAGTTAAGATACGTGACACTACGCGCCGTGGGAAAATCTTCCAGATTCAGCTGCAACATGAGGCTTCCCAACCCAGGTGCTGATGTTCTGCACTTTAGGCTACCGCAATCGTTCAGGCAAGATCTTGCGACAACCGCTATAGCTGTCTCTCTTCAAATACGGGCTTGACATGAACGTGACGGGCGTCTCGATGAGCAGAGTTGCGGTTGTGAGGGGGACGGATCCCCCTGATATGGTAGTTAGGGCTCTGGAGATGGTAGACGCAGATCAAGCGGTCTCCGCGGACAGGCCGGTTCTGATAAAGCCGAACTACGTCAACACTAGACATCCATCTACAGGAATAACAACCGACAGCAGAGTCATCGAAGGAGTAATCGCATTCCTGAGACAGCACGACGTGAAAGAGATAATCATAGGTGAGGGAACCGGATTCGGAGACACCCTCGAAGCCTTCAAGGTTGCCGGCATCGACGACGTTGCAAAAAGATGGAATGTGAAAACGGTCGACCTCAACAAGGACGAATTCATTGAGGTCACTCCTCCGAATCCCCTAGCATTGAAGAAGGTCAAGATAGCCAAGACCGCCCTGTCGAGTACAATCGTCAGTGTTCCGAAGCTCAAGCCGCACAGAATTGCTGGTGTGACTATGAGTCTGAAGAATATGATGGGAACGATGACGCCGAAAGGGTCAATGCACACCCATTTGAGCGAGAAGATTGTCGATCTAGTCTCGGTCGTAGAACCAAGTCTGGCAGTCATCGACGGGATCATTGCCGGCGAAGTGCATGAGACGAGTGGCCATCCCGTAGAAATGAACCTCATAATAGCTGGAACAGACCCTGTTGCCGCAGATGCCGTCGGTGCCGCCGTGATGGGTGTACCTCCAGAAACCGTGAAGCACTTGCGTCTAGCAGAGCAGACGGGGCTCGGAACATGCCATCTGGAACGAATACAGATACTCGGGGAACCTGTAGAGAAAGTGAGAAGAAAGTTCAGAAGGTCCCTCGTGTCCAGAATCCTGCGAATCTAGAAGGCTCCCCGCGCACATGCAGGTCGGTGATTAGAGTCGATCTTGCCCAATGGGAAGGATTTGGAGCGCTTAGCCGTGGACTAATTGGATCACTCGAAATGGCATGCACAAAGATTATGCGCAACGCTTTTCTCCGGTTCCGGGCCGAAGACGGTCTTTCACCGTGACTCGTGATCGAACGGCATGCGACCAAAAGTGAAGAAGGAATGGATGAGAGTCTGGTCATTGCCAACAGGAAGCGCGCGCGGCTACTGGCAGCAGCATTTCTCGCACTAGCAGTAACCTTGTTTCATCAACCTGCGGTCTGCGCTAACACCCAACCAGATTCGCCTGAGTACTTGGTCGCTGAATATGGTGCACATGTGCTTTCCAAGGTCGTCCCAGACGGTCCTAGAACTGTGGTTTACGAATTTGCAGAAGGTACTTGGCCTCGCAGTGTTGCGGTCGATTCCGATGGAACCTACATAATCACTGAGCTTCTTGCCGATGTGCTTTCCAGAGTCAGCGCGGCCGGCATTAGAACGGCTATATACAACTTTCCTAGGGGAACCATACCTGACGGTGTTGCGATAGACTCCGAAGGCAACTACATAGTCACCGAGTACGGCGTCTACATGCTTTCGAAGATCGCTCCCGACGGCGTCAGAA
>CAZUTN010000002.1:0-11011 GCA_964623365.1 uncultured Candidatus Bathyarchaeia archaeon | reverse complement strand
GTAGTACACCGGTTTCCACCAGGTACCTTGCCTGCCGGCGTCGCAGTCGTGCGTGCGCACGGCTCAAGCTCGTCGGCGAGCGCGCTGGGAGCACCGGACAGGCTCACAGTCATAGCGCCCTATCTGGGCCTAACAGGGCTCATCATAGCCGCATCAATCGTATACGTATTCAAAGTCAGACGCAAAGTGCATTCATGATGCTCACGAAGTTTCCGAATCCATGCATTTCACCGGTACGGGGCGGCGAGTGTTATTCCGTCATACCCGACTTTCTTGATTACAGCAAGAATCGTCGCTTTGTCGATGACGTTTTCATCATAATCTACTAGGATCAAATCCGCAACGTAGTTGGCCCCAACGGCCTTGACACCGTTGGTACTCTCCAACACCTTGCGGATCGGGATGATGCAAGTAGAACAGGAAGCCCCGATGATTCTTATTCTGACTCGTTCCATTGATCAAGACCGAAGAGATTTGAAGGCGTCCATGGCTCTCTCAGAAACCACTGGCGCAGGATGACGTACTATGCAAAAGCTGTATTTGGGTTTCGGAATCGAAGAGCGTAATGGCAAGCGGACTGGGGGAGAACAGCGTCGGTAGATCTGGCGAAATTCGTTCAAGCGATTCCTCCGACAGTGTGCGTCTACTTGGAGGACTCTTACGCACAATCGGTCAGCGGCAACGTTGTGAGAGCAGTTGTAGAGAAGAACGCCGTGTACGTGGCGCTGGACAGGACGATCTTTCATCCAAGATCCGGCGGTCAGCCTTCCGATAGAGGGACGATAGAAGGATCATCGTTCCGCGTTGAAGTGAAGAGGGCGATGCTTTTCGATGAAGTCATCGTCCACTATGGCAAGGTCGAGGGAAAACCGGAACTTGGTCCTGTCACCTGTAGGATAGATTGGCCGAATCGATTTCTGATGATGAGAAGGCACACAGCAGCTCATCTGCTAGACTATTGCCTGGCAACTCTCAGCGACTCTCGTGTTGAGACAACCGACTCGTGGCTTGGAGACGATCCCTATGTTGGGTACGGAGGGTCAGTTCCTTCTGGGCTCGACCTGAAGCGGCTTCAGGAACTCGCGAACAGCTTCATCGAGCGAGGGTTGAACGTCGACGTTAGAACGTTGGACACGGATGCTGCGGAGCGGCTGATCGCAGACGCGCCGAACATCTCAAGGCTGCGGAGAAGTCAGAAGGTACGGATTGTGACGATTGAAGGACAGTTTGCGATTCCTTGTGGAGGCACGCACGTGCGGAACCTCAGGGAGGTCGAAGCCCTAGAGGTTCGAAGGACTGAGCCAGCTGAAACGGGCTTCAGGCTGCATTTCGAAGTCGAGTAGAACCCAGTCTCAGGGGTTCTTCGCGATCTTGTGGCAGGCAGGCGAGTGCTATCCTTAAATGACCTGTTTGCTTGTACGGTGAAACCAGTTCCAGAAGACAGCATCGCAGAGGAATTGTGCGTGTCTGACGTTGAAGACAAGGAGGCAATGCCGAAGGTTGAGAACCTTCTCTTGCCCCTGGAGGAGATGCTCGCGGCGGGCCTGCACATTGGAACCCGCATCAAGACTGGCGACATGGAGCAGTACATCTACCGTGTCAGGCCTGACGGGCTCTTCATATTGAACATCGGCAAAACCGACGAGAAGATCAGACTGGCTGCGAAGTTCATGGCCAAGTTTGACGCTGATCGGGTCCTGGCGGTCTCCTCAAGGATCTACGGCAAGACACCGATAGAGAAGTTCTGCGAGCTGACGAGGACGAAGTCGATGATCGGCCGGTTCATGCCAGGCTTGATTTCGAATCCTCTTCAGCGAAGACACGAGGAACCGCAACTCGTCATGGTCACCGACCCGCGAGCCGACTTCCAAGCGATCAAAGAGTCCACCAGCGCAGGCGTCCCAGTCATCGCGCTCTGCGACACCGACAACGCGTTCACGGGCGTCGACCTTGCCATCCCCGTGAATAATAAGGGTCGACGAGCTCTGGCGATGGTCTACTGGCTGCTGGCCAGGCAGGCGCTCCGCGAGCGAGGAGAACTACCAGCCGACGAGTCGATCACAGCAACCGTGGATGATTTCGAAACGAAGCTGGCTGCGATAGCGCCTAGAGTTGGCGGGGAGCTTTGAAACTGAGAAGGGCTCAGGTCGCGGGCTCCTTCTACTCAGGCACCAAGACTGCGCTCACCAGCGAAATCGAGTCATGCTTCACTCATCGCCTAGGGCCAGGACGGCTTCCCAGACTCGCCGAAGTCGGTGATAGGAGACTGGTGGGATTGGTCTGCCCACACGCGGGGTACATGTACTCGGGCCCTGTGGCCGCAAGATCATACTTCGAACTTGCCAGCGACGGGAAACCAAGCGCAATCGTGATCATAGGGCCGAATCACACGGGCCAAGGAAGCGGCGTCTCAATGATGGCCGAAGGTGTCTGGGAGACGCCTTTCGGGCAAGTCGAAGTCGACGGAGAGACAGCTGCCGCGATCTCGAAAGGGTCAGACATGATCGACTTGGATGATCGCGCTCACATCCACGAGCACTCGATAGAGGTTCAGCTCCCGTTCTTACAGTACGTCCTCCAGTCGAAGTTCGAATTCGTTCCGATCTGCATGATGATGCAGGATCAAGAGACGAGCGCCGAGGTCGGGAAAGCCGTAGGGCAGGCGCTCAAAGGTAGAGATGCGCTTGTGATCGCTTCCTCTGACATGACCCACTACGAGCCCGCCGATTCGGCAAAACGAAAAGACCGTCTCGCTATCGACGCGATGCTCGCACTTGATGACGCGAAGCTGCAGGAGACGGTTGAGTCGCACAGGATCTCTATGTGTGGTCACGGCCCCGTCGCAAGCGCGATTGTGGCCTCGAAGATCCTGAACGCCAAGGCTGCACGGCTTCTCGGCTACAACACAAGCGGCGACATTACAGGAGACCACAGCGCCGTCGTAGGATATCTTGCCGCTTCGATCGAAAAGTAGGACACCACAATTCAGCCAACACAGATCTCCTTCTGCTCCTTCACTGCCTATCTGTGGACTGAGACGGTTTGATGCCTAGGCGGTTGATTTTTCTAGCAGCCAAGAGGTAGCTATCGGAAGGTGCTACGTTTTGGGAATGGGTGTTGGGTTTGGCAAGGTGATACTCTTCAACGAGCACTTTGTCGTGTACGGTCTTCCCGCGATAGCCTCGGCGATCGGGGCAAGGACAACGGCGGTCGTCGAAAGGAGCGCGGGGTCAGGCGTCGAGATCAAGGACGAGAGGCCTGAGACGAAAGGATACAAAGCTGAGAAGCTCGGCCAGCAGAAGGAATCACTTGATCGCATGCTCAAGTTCATGAACATCGACACCGAAAAGAACACCTTCACCATAACTCTGGCTGGCGACCTGCTCGCCGCGAGCGGTGTAGGCGCCAGCGCTGCTTCATGTGCCGCAATTGCACGGGCGTTTTCCGAAGAACTCGGTCTGAACTATTCCGACGACAAAGTGAACGAGGTCGCGTATGAGGGAGAGAAAGGATACCACGGCACCCCCTCGGGCATCGACAACACCGCGGCAACATACGGTGGCCTGATCTGGTACAAACGAGAAGGCGCATCGCATCTGATGGAGCGCATGAGGCTGAAGAAGCCCGTAGAGATCGTGATGGGAAACACCGGCCTAGTCGCAGACACGAAAGTCGTCGTCGCCGGAGTGAAGGAGCGAAAGGAAAAGGAGCCGGAAAAGTACGCGCGCATATTCAAGAACGCAGAACAGCTGACACGTGAGGCAAGGAAGCAGCTTGAAGCGTTCAGCCTCGAGAAGGTAGGCAGCTACATGGACGAGAATCATGCGCTTCTTCAGAAGATAGAGGTTTCATGTCCCGAGCTGGACGCGCTTGTGGATTTGGCGCGCGACAATGGAGCCTTTGGAGCGAAGATGACGGGGACAGGTAAGGGAGGATACATGGTCGCCCTGACCCCAGGCAGGGATCTTCAAGAACGCGTGGCAAGGGCGATCGAGAAGAAGGGTTTTCAGGCACTCAGCACGACCATTGGGGTCTGAGGCCTAGCAGGCATTAGACTCATCGTTCTTGGTGAATTGGAATGGACTTGGCGAAGTTTGCAGAGGTGCTGGATGAAAAGGGGATGCTGACTAGGATCAGCAAGCCTGTGGATCCGAAGTATGAAGTCTCGACTTTGATGAAGATGCTTGACGGACGGGTTCTGCTCTTTGATCACGTGAAAGGATTCACGATGCCCGTTATCGCGAATGTCTGTTCAACACGCGATCTAGTCGCCACGGGGTTGGGAATCCGCAGGGAGGATCTCATCACAAAGCTGGCGGACGCGATAGACCACCCGAAGAAAGCTTCCGTCCTGGATGCTCGTGGATACGAGGAGATGGGTGCCGACCTCGGAAAACTTCCTATCTTGACACACTACCCAAAGGATCCCGGGCCATACATCTCCTCCGGGGTAGTTGCTGCCAACGACAAAGAGTATGGCGTCAACCTATCTTACCATCGAGCCCAGATTCTGGGGAAGAATAAGATCGTCCTGCGAATCCTGCAGAGACATCTTGACGCATACATTGAGCGCGGACTGAAAGAGTTTGCAATCTGTATCTCCTCTCCTGTCCAAGTGCTGGTGAGCGCAGCAATCTCGGTGGACGCGGGGATCAGCGAAGCCGACATCGCTAACACGTTGGAGGAGACGCCGCTGCAGCGACTTGATGGGCATCTGGTGCCGCCGTCCGATATCGTGATTACTGCAGAGCTGACTGGCGAGTTACATGATGAGGGGCCCTTCCTCGATCTGACGGAGACCTTCGATATCATTCGGAAACAGAGAGTTGCCGAGGTGAAGAAAATCTACATGAGGAAGGGCGCCATGTATCACGCCCTGCTCCCCGGCGGCCTCGAGCACAAGGTTCTGATGGGCATGCCGCGCGAGCCCACAATCTACAGGGAAGTCGCCAAGGTCTGCGATGTCAAAGACGTGCTGATCACACCCGGCGGATGTTCCTGGCTTCACGGAGCAGTGAGCATACGGAAGAAGAATCCAGATGACGGCCGGAAAGCTATCGATGCCGCTTTCAAAGGCCACAAGTCAATGAAACACGTCTTCATCGTAGACGACGACATAAACATCCAAGACCCGAACGAGATCGAATGGGCAATGGCAACGCGTTTCCAAGCCGACAAGAACATGATCATGAAACGGGAGAAAGGGTCATCCCTTGATCCGTCATCTGACATGGACACTCAAATGACATGCAAGGTTGGCTTCGATCTCACAATCCCTGAAGGCGGAAAGAAGGAGTTCAAACGACCTACGCTGCCGATGAAGCTGAACCTTGACGAGTATCTCGCGCGAAAGTAGATTGGAGCTGAAGCGAGCGATGTATCTGACGAACGCTGAGGAGCGAATCCTGTCAGGTGAGAACGGCGAAGTCATGGAACGCATGTTTCGTTTGCTGGTTCGGCTCGGGGAGATCTACGGCGCAGACAGAATGATTCCAGTCAACTCAGTACAGGTGGCAGGAGTCTCCTACAAGTCGATAGGCGACCCGGGCGTCGAATTCCTCGAGGACTACGCGAGCAAAGGCGCCAAGGTAAAGATCGTCACCTTCCTGAATCCGGCAGGAATGGATATCGAGGACTGGCAGAAAATCAATGTCCCGCCGAGTTTTGCTGAGATGCAACTCCGCATCATGAACGCGTTCAAGAAGATGGGCATAGTTGTCAGCGCGACCTGCACGCCTTACTTGGCGGGGAACCTTCCAAGATTCAGGGAGCACATCGCATGGTCCGAGTCCTCCGCGATCTCGTTCTCGAACTCTGTCATTGGAGCGAGAACCAACAGGGAGGGGGGGCCGTCAGCCCTCGCAGCCGCGCTGTGCGGCGTTACCCCGAACTATGGCCTCCACTTGGACGAGAATAGGAAAGCTCAGATGCTCGTGGACGTTGACGCCAAGCTGGAAGACAGCGCGGACTTTGGCGCACTCGGCTACGTCGTCGGGAAACAGGTCAAGAACAAGATCCCATACTTCAAAGGCATCAAAGACGCCGATACAGATCAGCTGAAGGCACTCGGCGCCGCGATGGCGGCGTCTGGCGCGGTCGCACTCTATCACATCGAAGACATGACCCCTGAGGCTCACCTGATGGAAACAAAAGGCTTGGAGAGGCTATCGGTCAGCAACAAGGATGTGGACGAGGCCTTCTCGAAGCTCACCACGGGAGGCGAGCCCGACATCGCAATCTTGGGCTGTCCTCACTCCTCACTCAAGGAGACAATGACGGTCGCACGCAAGTTGGAGGGGAAGAAGCTGAAGAAGCCTCTTTGGGTCTGCACATCGAGAATGGTCAAGGAAGCCGCCAACCGGATGGGGTTCACTCAAACCATCGAAGCCGCCGGCGGCAAAGTAGTCGCGGACACATGTATGGTCGTCGCGCCGATCGAAGGCATGGGATACAAAACGACGGCAGTGAACTCGGGGAAGGCAGCGAACTACCTCCCAGGCTTCTGCAAGCAGAACGTAGTCTTCGGCAGACTTGACACCATACTCGAGAGAGTGACCGCGTAGAGACAGCCCGAGATGGTTGAGAATGGAAGTGTTGAAAGGAAGAACAATCAGCCCAGGCAAGGTCGAAGGAGAGAGCCTCGTCTCGAAAGAGCCGATCGGATTCTACGGTGGAGTTGACGCCAAGACAGGCGTCTTCATTGAGAAAGGGCATGAACTCGAGGGCAAGTCCGTCAAGGGAAAGATCTTGGTCTTCCCCTGCGGGAAAGGCTCGACCGTAGGCCCCTACGTCATCTACGGACTTGCCAAGAACGATCAAGCACCTTTAGCGATCGTGAACAAGGAGACTGAGACAATAGTCGCCACAGGCGCCATACTGGCCGGCATACCCTGTGTTGACCAAATTCAGGTCGAGAAGATCTCAAGCGGCGACCGATTGGCAGTGGACGCAACAGCTGGAACGGTCTCCGTCATCAAGAAGAGCCGGTAACCTAGTCTACAGGCAAATGGACATCAAGACCGAACAGACCGCGCCCAAGTAGGAATGACGTATCTTGACGAGTGAGACAATAGAACGGAAGGCAAGCCACATCACGACGACGCTTCACCGGGAAGTCCAAGCGCACGTACCGACGGGCTTCGATGACGTATCTCTGCTACACAATGCGTTGCCCGAGCTTGACCACGATGATATTGATGTCACGTGCGAGTTGTTCGGTCGTAAACTCGCTGCACCAATCGTGATAGAGTCGATGACTGGCGGGACTCCGATCGCCGCCAAGATCAACGCGGCTCTCGGCAAGTTGGCAGAGGAATTGCAGATCCCGATGGGCGTCGGCAGCCAAAGAGCAGCGATCGACGATCCAAAACTAGCCTACACGTTTCAAGTAGCCAGAGAGAACGCGCCGTCTGCGCTGATCTTCGCGAACCTAGGCTGTCCGCAGATCGTCAAGCAGGACGGAATCGATCGAGCCAAGGCTGCGGTTGAGATGATCAAGGCCGACGGGCTACTCATCCACCTGAACGCCCTCCAAGAGTCAGTCCAGCTTGAAGGTCAAACTCGTTTCAAGGGTGCGCTTGCGAGAATTCGCGAGCTCGCTTCCACGCTGAGTATTCCTGTCCTAGCCAAGGAGACTGGCGCCGGAGTCTCCAGGGAGACCGCCGTGTCGATTGAGAAGGCTGGTGTGAAGGGGATTGACGTCGCCGGCCTCGGAGGAACAAGCTGGGCGGCTGTAGAGTACCACCGAGCAAAGGAGAGAAAACGCGCTCGTCAAACTCGCCTTGGCATGACCTTCTGGGACTGGGGAATTCCAACAGCCGCAAGCATCGTGGAGGTCGCTACGTCAACGAGGGTGAAGGTATTTGCCTCCGGAGGCGTCCGGAACGGCCTTCACGTCGCCAAGGCGATCGCGCTCGGCGCACACTATGGAGGATTGGCGATGCCGCTTCTCAGATCCGTCTCCAAGAGCGGCAGCGAAGCCAAGGGGAATCTCCTGTCGATCATCGAGGAGCTGAGAACCGCCATGTTTCTGACAGGCTCCATGAACTTGGACCAATTGCACAAGTGCCCCGTCGTGATCACGGGAAAGACACGCGAATGGCTGGTAGCAAGAGGGCTCCTATCTTAGGCCAGCTTTGCGTCCTACGTTGGATCAGAGACATCGCTCGGAACTGAGTTGCTAGGCATACGCTTCCTTTGGCAATTCGACAGGCTCCTGATACAGAGTACGATACTCGCACTTCTCACAGCACAGCTGGTCGGCCTTTGCGTTGAAGAGCGCACACCAGTCCCACGCATCTTTGCCGATACGCAGTTGGATCCGCTGGACGCACGGGTAGGTCTTCTCGCCCATGGTCTTAGGGATGCGCCAACGCCTCATGATAAATGTAAGCCTCTGATTTGATATAGGCTGAGCAAGCATTAGCTCGCTTTCACATCTTCGAAAGAGGATCTGCTTGACTTCTTCCGAGTTCCCCGGATTCTACAAGCTAACGCCAGAGGAGAGGCTCCGCTTCGTCGGCGACTTCGCTCATCTGGACAAGTCAGAGTTGGAGATCCTTGCGGCGTCCAGCCCGCTGATGATCGACACTGCCAATCGTATGATCGAGAACACCGTAGGCGTCATGCCTGTGCCTCTGGGAATTGCGATGAATTTCCTGATCAACGGAAAGGACCGTCTGATACCGATGGCGATTGAGGAGCCCTCAGTAGTTGCCGGCGCGAGCAACGCGGCGAAGATGGCTCGGTCCAAGGGAGGGTTCTGGACCTCCAGTACACGGCCGGTAATGATCGGGCAGGTCCAAGTGGTCGGCTGCCCGGACCCAAACGAGGCGCGATCATCCATTCTTGCATCTGCCGATGAGATCCTCAGAAAGGCGAACGACCAGGATCCCGTCTTGGTTTCGAAGGGCGGCGGAGCCGTCGGCTTGGAGGCGAAGGTCATCAATACCATTTTGGGCCCTATGGTCATCGCGGAGCTTCTGGTAGATTGCGGTGATGCGATGGGTGCGAACGCCGTCAACACGATGGCTGAAGCCGTGGCGCCGCTGATCGAAAGAGTGTCTGGAGGCCGCGTCTACTTGAGGATCATCTCAAACCTAGCCGACAAGAGATTGGCGCAGGCTCGCGTGACTGTCGCGAAAGAAGCTGTTGGCGGCGCGGATGTCGTTGACGCCATAATCAACGCGTACGCTTTCGCGGCCGCCGACCCGTACCGCTGTGCAACGCATAACAAGGGTGTGATGAACGGCGTGACCGCGGTCGTCTTGGCAACTGGAAACGATACACGAGCCATCGAGGCTGGAGCGCACGCGTACGCATCTCGATCCGGACAATACAGTCCTTTGACCCGTTGGAAGAAAGACGCCAACGGCGACCTTGTTGGGGAAATCGAGATGCCAATGGCGGTTGGACTCATCGGGGGCGCGACGGCGGTTCATCCAGTCGCCAAGGTCTCAGTCAAGATTCTTGGAGTGAAGTCCGCTCGGGAGCTGGCTGAGACGATCGTCGCAGTCGGCCTCTGCCAGAACCTTGCCGCCCTCCGCGCGCTGGCTGCTGAAGGGATTCAACGTGGCCACATGAAGCTTCACGCGAGAAACTTGGCAGCTACGGCCGGAGCGACCGGCGATCTCATAGACAAGATAGCAGACAAGATGATTGAAGAAAAGAGGATCAGGATCGACAGAGCCAAGGAACTCTTGGCCGAGTATTCTAAGGCCGCCTAGATCCTTTCGATGAGCGCAATCGATTCCATGCGTTTTATCTTCGGAACCGCGTCCTTCTCCATCCAATCGGAGACGCTATCATAGATTTTCTGATAGTATTTCTTGGTCGAATGCCTCACCAAGCCAAGCCGTTCCATCCTTCTCACATACCTCCACTTCATGCTCCTCGAAATCTTGTCGCCGAGGAGTCTGTCAAGATCCATCTTCTTGAAGACTCTTGGGAGACGGACGAAAGCTCCAATGATCTCCTTGGGAAAGGCTGCAAGGTTCTCCTTCGAAAGCTTCCGTTTCCCTCTGGACCTGATGAAGCGCACGCTTTCCCTCGCCCTTCTCACGATCTCTCACCTTCCGACGATTCTTCGTATAGGCAAGTCATCCGTTAAAGACTTTCTTCGCCTGCAGAAAGACTACTCTGAGTTCTATTGAGTGCGACTGCGTTCGATCATGTTGAAGATTGCTGGTGTGACCAGCGCCACGGCTACCCCTAGGACTAGCGAGTTCGCGAAAATTGGGACTACGTAGGTTTCGGGGAGGATTCGCCCCAGTGCTAGAACCAGAAAACCGGTTATCGCACCACCTACTGCAATACGGAGGATCTTCCGTGCGACGGTGGCTCCGGCCGTGAAATGCACGTATCGGGCTTCAGCTACGGTGCCGATCCAGAAACCGAAAAGGTACCCCCCTATTCTCCATAGGTGGACATCACCCATCACACCTATGATAGCAACGACAGCTACAGGACCTAGTATAGCGGCAGCGAAGAGCGCTCGTGCTATCGCCGAGTTCTCCTTTGTTGTCGGAAGGTGTCGCAGGGTTATCATTCCAACCCCAGCCACCGCGAGACCTATCCCCCATCCACCGATGACCTGCGCCGGATAATGCACACCAAGGTAGATGCGGGAGATCCCGACCGCGATGACTATCACCGTCCCGAGAGCGGCAAGAATCCGTCTTCTGAAGTCAAGTGATATCCAAGCCCAGAAAGTCGTTGAGTCTTGGGCGTGTCCGCTCGGGAAACCGTAGGATGTTTCATTCTTCTCGACCATGCGAAGCTCCAACGGCGGTCGAGGCCAATAGACAAGAACCTTGAGGAAACAATTCAGGTACGCCCCGAACAACAAGACATAGGTGACCAGCCTACCGTGGCGTTTGTCCAAACACCAGTATACAACGGCGCCTAGCCCCACGAGAACTGCGTCGTCACCCAACAATGTGATGGCTGCAAAAACCTGGTCAAATTCGGGAGCGAAGAAGCTCTGAAGAATCTCGATCAGTCGTGGTCCCAG
>CAZUTN010000001.1:26663-37696 GCA_964623365.1 uncultured Candidatus Bathyarchaeia archaeon | reverse complement strand
CGAAGACCACGCGTGAAAGCAAGGTCATCCTTGCACGGAGCCGAGTCAGCGTAGATGGAAAGATTCGTCACGACTACAAGTTCCCGACCGGTCTGATGGATGTTGTGGAGCTGCCGGATGCAAACATCACGTACAGAATCCTTCCCGCGGTCGGCAAAGGATTGACTGCCGTCCGAATACCCAAAGACGAAGCGAAATCCAAGCTATGCAGAATCGAGGGCAAGACTACTCTGAAGAAAGGCAAGGTCCAGCTGAATCTGCACGACGGCAGAAGCATTATCATACCTGTGGAGGACGCGCGAAATCCGAAGGAGGATACCTACAAGACAAGGGACACCGTCAAAATCAGCATCCCGACTCAGAAGATACTGGAACATCTCAAGTTTGCGGAAGGAGCCTACGCGATCGTCACATCAGGAAGAAACCTGGGCAGGCATGGAAAGATAATGAAGATCGAGCCGAGCACTGCGGCGAGAAGAACGACCGCTCTCATCGAGGACCCTTCAGGAAACCGATTCGAGACCATAGCCGACTATCTCTTCGTCGTCGGCGAGGAAAAACCCATGATCAAGATTGAAGGCGGGGCCTAGAGATGCAAGCAGTCGAGCAAGCGCCGGCCAAGGAACACCCGATGCGACAGGTCAGACTCGAGAAGGTCACAGTCCACATCGGCGTTGGCCAGTCGGGTGAGGCCCTTGAGAAGGCAAGGACCATCCTGGGCGAACTTGCCGGGCAGAAGCCCTCCTCTCAACGAGCAAGACGAACAGTGAAGGACTTTGGAATCAGGGAAGGCGAACCAATCGCTTGCAAGGTGACACTGCGCAGAGAGAAAGCCGTCCAATTCATGAAGAGAGCCCTAGAGGCCGTTGGGAACCGTCTCTCAGAATCCAACTTTGACCAACAAGGGAACTTTGCATTCGGGATCAAAGAACATATCGAGATACCTGGCACGAAGTACGTCCCAGAACTCGGGATAGTCGGACTCGACGTTGTCGCGACAATGGAGAGACCCGGATTCCGCGTCAAACGCAGAAGAGTCAAACAGAGCAGAGTCGGGAAGAGCCACCTCGTCACCAGAGACGAAGCAATCCGCTTCCTACGAAGCAATTTTGGCACGGAGATAGTCGGGGGTCCGCAATAGTGGCAAAGAAGCAAACGCCAAGGAAGAAGAAGTTCGGCAAGGGAAGCCGCCCGTGCAGACGCTGCGGCCAATACGACGCCCTGATACGAAAGTACGGACTGAACCTATGCAGGCAATGTTTCAGAGAACTCGCCGCAAGCCTCGGGTTCAAGAAATACATGTAGATGACCCAATATGCCGAAGACGGAACTCGTGGAGCGAATCGTTGAGATCCCAGAAGACGTAAAGGTCGAGATTGCAGACCGGAGGGTCAAGGTTTCAGGCCCCAAAGGGATCTTGGAAGAGAATCTCTCGCATCTCCCATGCGTCCTAGAACTGGACAAGGGACTGGTGCGCATAAGATCGTCTTGGCCACGAAAAGCGGACATTGCCATGGCCGGAACGGCTGCGGCCAGGATTAGGAACATGATCAAGGGCGTGAGGGCAGGATTCACATTCAAGATGAAAGTCGTCCACGCTCACTTCCCCGTTACGCTGAAAGTGATTCAGAAGGAACGGAAGATTCTCATAGAGAACTTCACGGGTGAGAAGACTCCGCGGGTCGCTCGAATTGTGGGAGACTCGGAAGTCAAAGCCTCAGGCGACGAGATAGTCATCCAGGGCATCAACCTTGAGCATGTGAGCCAAACAGCAGCCAACATCGAGCAGTCAACAAAGATCAAGGACAAGGACCAACGAGTCTTCCTAGACGGCATCTATGTCTTCGAAAAGAAAGAGGGCATGTAAGTTGGCCAAGAAGAAGACGCGCAGGACACCGCGCTTCATTAGACAAGAAAGCTGGCGACTTCTCAGGGTCAAGGATCGATGGAGACGCCCTCGTGGCAAGACCAGCAAGATGCGACTCGGTATGAGAGGTTGGCCCAAGACTGTCAAGATAGGCTACAAGAGCAAGCGCGAGGAGAGAGGACTTCACCCGTCGGGGCTCAAAGAGATCCTCGTCAGCCGCCCATCAGACCTCGAGAAGATTGACTCGAAGACTCAGATCGTGAAGATCAGCCATTCGGTGGGGGAGAGGAAGAGGATCGCGATAATGGAACGAGCCCAGGCTCTGGAACTGACAGTTGCAAACCCAGGGCTGAAGAAAGCTGAAGCCCCTCCGACGGAAGAATTGGTCGTAGAGGAACCCGAGTCAACGAAGACAGAAGAAGCGTCCGGAGGAAAAGCGGAGTGAGCGTCAAGTCCCAAAGACGCATCGCCGCCGAGATAATGAAGGTCGGCGAGAATCGGGTGTGGCTGGATCCTGAGGATATTGACGCAATCAGCTCGGCGATCACTCGCACAGAAATCCGAAAGCTCATACACGAGGGAGCCATTAGGGCCCTACCGGAGACTGGTAGCAGCAAAGGTAGGACACGCGCACTCAAGTCAAAGAGGAGTATTGGAAGGCGAACTGGTCACGGTTCACGAAAAGGAGCCCACATGGCACGTAAGACAGCATGGATGCTCCGAATACGCGCGATCCGAAATCGGTTGCGAGAGCTAAGAGACAAACGCATGATAAAGACTCAGACGTACCGCAAATTGTTCCTTTTGGCGAAGGGCGGAGCATTCAGAGACTCCTCGCATCTCGACGAATACATTGAGACACATAAGTTGGCTAGGAGACGATAGAGCGATGTCATACGCAGCGACAAGACAGCAGGAAGCAGGATGGGTTCCCAGGACGAAACTTGGCAAGATGGTGCAGTCGGGCGAGGTACTCTCACTGGAGGACGTTTTCACTCAAGGTCTCCGTGTAATGGAGCCCGAAATAGTTGATGTGCTCCTGCCTGACTTGAAACAGGAGGTTCTTGGAATCGGCTTCGTCCAGAAACAGACAGACGCTGGAGAGAAGTCCAGATTCAGAGCCGTTGTGGCTGTTGGAAACAACAACGGATACCTGGGCGTTGGCGACGGAAAGGCCAAACAGGTTAGAACCGGCATCGACAAGGCAACCCTTCAAGCCAAACTCAAGGTAATTCCTGTCAGGCGAGGATGCGGAAGCTGGGAATGCGGTTGCGGCCAATCACACTCGCTACCATTCAAGGTCACGGGCAAGTGCGGTAGCGTACGAGTCGAGATCATACCGGGCCCGCGAGGACTTGGCCTCGTTGGTGGTGAGATAGCCAAATCTATACTGACACTGGCGGGTGTGAGGGACTGCTGGACTCGCACATACGGGTCTACAAGCACGCTTGCGTCGACGGCGCTGGCCGTCTACGAAGCTCTTCGAAACACGTACAGGACCGTCACGCACGCAGACTGGGTCGGATGAGCAGACCCATCACAGTATCTTCAGCTTGCGACCAATCTTCTCGAAGGCAGCAAGTGCCACGTCAAGGTCCGCCCTTGTGTGACCTGCACTCATCATCGTGCGAATTCGAGCTTTGTCTTGAGCCACCATCGGAAAGACAATCGGAAGCGCGAAAACTCCTTCCTCGTAGAGCGATGCGCTCATCTCTTGCGCGACAGCGCTTTCTCCAACGATTACAGGCGTGATAGGTGTCTGGCTGTTACCTATGTCAAACCCCATGTCTTTTAGCTCCTTCTTGAAGTAAGCAGTGTTTTTCCACAGATTATCAAGGTGCACTGGTTCGGTCTCAACGACTTCGAGAGCTGCGATGCACGCCGCCGTAACTGGCGGAGGATGAGAAGCGCTGAGAAGCCACGTGCGCGATTTGTTGAATGCGAAACTTCTCAGATCCTCACTTCCGGAAACGTATCCTCCGACCACACCAAACGCTTTGGAGAATGTGCCCATCTCAACGTCGATCTCTCCCTCAATCTGAAAATGAGACGCTATCCCTCTTCCCTTCTCTCCTAGGATCCCGTCTCCGTGCGCGTCGTCGACGTACGTGATTGCTTCGAACTCCGAAGCCAGTTTGACGATCTTGTCGAATGGCGCGATGTCGCCATCCATGCTGAAGACGCCGTCGGAAATCACGAGAGTTCTCCTGTACTTTCCTCTGGTGTCATTGAGGACTCTTTCCAAGTCGCCAGCATCGCAGTGTTTGTAGATCGTCCTTTCTGCCCTACTCAGTCGGACTCCGTCAATGATGCTTCCATGATTCAGTTCGTCGCTGATTATGAGATCTCCTTCGCCTGCAAGTTGAGGAATGAGGCCCGCGTTTGCCGCAAAACCCGTCGAATAGGCCAGAGCGGCCTCCGCGTGTTTGAACGCTGCAAGCTTCTTCTCAAGCTGAAGATGAAGGTCCATGTTCCCCGCTATCGGCCTCACGGATCCTGACCCTACCCCGTGCGTGTCGATCGCTCTTTTCGCAGCCTCCTTCAGCTTCGGGTGATTTGTGAGGTTGAGGTAGTTGTTGGAGCAGAGCATGATGACCTTCTTCCCATCAACCACACAGTGAGGCGCGCTGCTCCCCTGCAATATCCGAAGCTTCCAGTTCAACCCGGCCGCTTCGAGGCCAAGGTATTCTTCGCGAAGAAAGGCGAGTTTGTCTTTCGACATTTCCTATGCAACTCGTGTAGGATGCTACCCGAGAGAAGGTGCAGCCAGTTCAAGATAGATAATAGGCTTTCGACTCGAAGTTCCCCTAACGACTAGACGCATGAGAGAAAGCATAAGAAGACATGACCTATCACACTCAGACCGCGTGACCTAGATGAGAGTGTTCCCAACAGGTGATTCTCGTTCGGAGATTGATACCAGCGAAGCGGCCATGTTCAACGAGGAGCACGTGCTTGTGACGGCTCAAACCGCCCCGATCTACGAGACTCCCTCCCATGAATCCTCCAAGGGAGGATTGTTGCGTGAGTAAGATACTGGTAACCGGATCCGTTGGTCAGATCGGCACCGAACTCGTTCAAGCGCTCAGAAAGGAACATGGAAGAGACCGAGTCATTGCAGCCGGCCACACTACCAGACCGACCAGAGCGTTCCGCGATTCGGGCCCGTTTCTGTACCTGAATGTCTTGGATCGAGAGGAACTAGCCAAGACAGTCGTCGACAACGAGATTGATACCGTATATCACATGGCTTCGATTCTCTCAGCAGTCGGCGAACTCAATCCTCAACTGTGCTACGAAGTAAATGCGGGCGGACTCTACAATGTTCTGGAAGTCGCACGAAGACACAAGCTGGAATGCGTCATTGCGCCGAGTTCCATCGCAGCCTTTGGTGCAGGTATTCCACGTGACAACACGCCCAACGATACGATACTGTTGCCGACGACCATGTATGGCGTCACAAAGGTGTTTGGGGAATTGCTCGGCGCATACTACTTCAAGAAGTTTGGTGTGGATAGTCGTTCAGTGCGTCTTCCCGGCATAATCAGCAGCGAGACTAGGCCTGGGGGCGGCACGACCGACTACTCCGTTGAAATGTATTACGCAGCAGTGGAAGGCAAACACTACATGTGCTTTGTCCGTGAAGACACGGTCCTGCCAATGATGTACATGCCTGACGCCATCAAGGCGCTCATCGACCTGGCCGAAGCGGACGGGTCAAGGCTGAAGCATCGAGTCTTCAATGTCAACTCGATGAGCTTCTCGGCAGGTGAACTCGCAGAATCCATCAGAGCAGGCATTCCATGGTTCACATGCGACTACAAGCCTGACTATCGACAGGCAATAGCAGACTCGTGGCCGCGATCTCTGGATGATTCAGCGGCAAGAGAAGAGTGGAACTGGAGACCGGCCTACGACCTCCCAAGGATGACCGAGGACATGATCAAGAAGCTACGTCAGAAACTCGCCAAATAGATGCGCCCAGTCGTGTCGACAGGGGAAAGCGCGAGTCACTTTCAACGCGAGCGAATCTGATATCGATACCATAGCGCGCCGGTGTCCTGTCTTTTCGATTGCGTGACGGCTGCGTCTTGACGGCTCGCAAAAGCTTTATCTGAACAGCGTCGGTGTGAGTGCGTCGAACTGAAAGACTAGACGTTTGTAGGATACGCTGTCGGAGGATCACGGAATGGCGACCCGCAAGAGGAAAGTCAGGAAGCAACGAGGCAGCAGAACGCACGGCTGGGGTACCTCCGGACAGCATAGAGGAAGCGGAATGCGCGGCGGCTACGGCAAGGTCGGATTGTTCAGACACAAGAAGAGCGCGGTAATCAGGTACGGAAGCAGAGTAAGGAAGAAAACCCTGCTGCCAAAATCAAGTCCGAAACAGAGATCGGTCACGAGTGTCGGTCAACTCGAAGATCTACTCGCCCATCCTGAGTACGCGCATGCGGTTTCTGAGCATGACGGCAAGAAGCTGTTGGACTTGCGATCACTCGGGTACGCCAAGCTCTTGGGATCAGGAAAGATACGAGTTCCAATTCTTGTTCGGATCGATAGATTCTCGAAGTCCGCGGCTGCCAAGATCGAGGCGGCCGGAGGCCGGATCGAAAAGCCCTCAGAATAGGAGCATGAGCTCATGGTGCGATTCATAGAGCTGTTCAGACCGCTGGCACGATTCTTCCCTAACATTTCAGCGCCTGATCGGAAGGTCGCATTCAACGAGAGGATCTTCTGGACCGCGATGGCACTGACAATCTACCTTGTCATGTCGCACGTGCCGCTCTACGGAACGCAGGGGATGTCGCAACAGGATCCTCTTGGAGCGCTCAGAGTAATCTTCGCCTCGAACCGCGGCACATTGATGGAGCTTGGCATTGGACCCATCGTGACGGCGGGGCTCATCCTCCAGGTCCTTGCGGGCTCACGGATGATCAACGTTGACATGACCAACCCAGAGGATCGAGCCATGTTCACGAGCGCTAGCAAGATACTGTCTGTGGCCATGACGATCTTTGAGGCCTCGGCCTACCTCATTGGCGGCGCATACGGGCAGATCACGCTGCAGACTCAGATGATCATACTTGCCCAGCTGGTCGTCGCCGGCATCGTCGTCTTGCTGCTTGACGAGTTGCTGCAGAAGAGGTGGGGTCTTGGAAGTGGCATAAGCCTCTTCATCGCTGCTGGAGTCGCTCAGTCGATCTGGTGGGATGCGATATCTCCTATGGGGCCGATGGGCGATGGGAAATTCTACGGTGCGATAATCGCCTTCGCGCAGGGAATAGCGAGAGGAGACATGTTGGTGAACCTCTTTTACCGGTCCGAGGGGCTTCCAGATATGATCGCCTTCTTCACCACTCTCGTCGTCTTCGCGATCATAATCTACTTCAATGGAATGAGGGTAGAGGTACCGGTCTCGTACGCGAGATACCGCGGGTTCAAGGGACGGTTCCCGCTCAAGCTGCTCTACGTATCGAACATTCCGGTCATATTCGCAGCTGCACTCTTCGGGAACATCTACTTCGTTTCACAGATAGTCTGGTCGAGATACAACCAAAGCAACACGAACTTCTGGCTCAACCTCATTGGCCAGTTCACGACCTCGGGCGGGCAGTACACGCCTACTGGAGGACTCGTGTACTATGTTGTGCCGCCGCACAGCTTGCCGGGCGTCTTGTCCGATCCTTTCCGAGCTGGCGTCTATGCTTTTCTCCTTGTAATCTTCTGTGTCTTCTTCGCCGTTACATGGGTCGAGGTTGGTGGAATGGACGCCAACACCGTTGCGAAGCAACTGTTGGATTCTGGGATGCAGATCGAAGGGTTTAGACGTTCACAGATACCCATCCGGCAACTGCTTCAGAGATACATCCCTGTAGTGACAGTACTTGGCGGAATAATCATCGGCGTGATTGCCGCGTCGGCGGATTTCCTGGGAGCCTTTGGTTCAGGAACTGGGATCCTCCTCACTGTCGGCATCATTGAGCAGTACTACCAGATCCTCATTCGAGAGAGGATCACAGAACTCTATCCAGCGGCCAGAGCTTTCATGGGGGAGTAGATCTTGGAGCCTATCGACACGATCTGGAACTTCCTGATGGCGGCGCTGGAGCCATACCGCGTGATCCCGTCCTCCACCCTGCTGATCATGATGATCGCCGCAGCGCTCTCGATCGCATCCACCGCGGCGAACAGGCTCCTCGTTGACGTGAAGCGAGTTGCGGCGGTGACTAGAGAAGTCAATGCGTGGAGGAAGGAATTCGAGAAAGCCCGAAAGAGCAATGACAAGCAACTCCTGGCGAAAGTCACGAAGAAACAGCAGGCAATGATGAAGCTCCAGAGCCGGATGGCCTTCGAACGGATGAAGGTGAGCTTCATCTTCATCATACCATTCTGGGGTGTCTGGATCGTGCTCAGTAGCTTCTTCGGCCAGAGCACCATCGCGTTTTCACCGATCGAACTCCCGTTTGCCGGCACCCAGCTGTCGTTCTTCTACTGGTATCTGATATGCTCGTTCACGATCAGCCTTCCGCTCACAAGAATCTTCGGGGTCAACCCGGAGGATGCTTGATTTGCCGCCTCGATCGAAACGATCAAGATCGGCCAAGCGGATTGGAGTTCGCCTTCCGGGCGGAAGGCGATCTATCAAGTACCGCAGACAGCCAAGAGAAAGAGCTCGATGCAGAGTATGCGGCGAGGTGCTACACGGAACAGCTTTCACGAGGGTGCACCGTGTTCCGGGAAGCGGCAGATCCCCCTCTAGACCGTATGGCGGAAGCATCTGCGGGTCATGCCTGAAGGAGCTACTGAGGAGCAGGGTTCGGAGCCCAGCATAGATGGGCTTGGTCGTCACAATCGGAGGGCTCCACGGAACAGGAAAGTCAACGTACGCCAGAATGATCGCGAAGGAGTTCAAGCTACGATACGTCTCAGCCGGCCAACTGTTCAGAGACCTTGCAAAAGAGAAGGGCATCGCCCTAGAAGAATTAAGCAGGCAAGCCGCGAAGTCTCCAGAGATCGATCGACTGATCGATGAAAGAAGCGCGGCTGAATCCGTGAAGGGCGACGCCGTCATAGAGGGCCAGCTCGCTGCATGGATGGCCAAGGACCGCGCACAAGTACGTATCTACTTGAAAGCATCCGACGAGGCTAGGATAGGGAGGATCGCACGCAGAGATCATTTGGACTACGAGACGGCGCACAAACAAACCCTTGAGCGCGAACAGATACAGCGCGACCGGTACAAACGATACTATGGCATTGACACAGACGACTTGTCGCTCTACAATGTTGTGGTTGACACAAGTGACCGTTCTGTGGAGAGCGCGAGTACCGAGCTAATGCATAAGATCCATGAAATACTTCGTCTGCATCGACGAGCATGAATCGTGACGGGTCTCGCTGTGGACGCCGGGTATGGTAAGCTTATTAGTACATCGAGTCATGTAAGCAGACCCGCCAAATCGGTGGCGCCGACATGGCAAGCTTCGATGTTGGAAGAATATGCGTCAAGCTTTCCGGAAGAGAGGCCGGAAAGAAATGCGTCGTACTAGACGTAATAGACAAGAACTTCGCGTTGATCACCGGCCCGCCCAAGCTGACTGAGGTCAAGCGACGCCGCGTGAACATTGAACATGTCGAGGCAACTCCGGAGCGGATCGAGATAAAGAAGGGCGCCACGGACGAGGAAGTTGTGAAGGCGCTCGAAAAGGCGAAGAAGACCAGCTTCATGAAGGCCGAGGTCAAACCGTAGCTTCTGCAGTATCCTTGCGCTGCATAGCCTGATCGCTTCACGAGAGGAATCCGTGGAGCACTCGATCGGCTAGAGGATGCTGGCTGGAGATCAGGCCAACCCCTCTTAATATGTCGGGCGACACTGTCTAGGCGGTGCCGCGTTTGAGAATCTCGCCCCCGTGGGAAATCAGACGAGAAGTTGTCCGAAAGTGCGAGGAGTCAACGGATCCAAAGTATGGACACAATCCGTTTGACCGGCCGATCCACGATCACATTCGTTTCGGCATAGTCAACCTCGACAAACCTGCAGGGCCATCCAGTCACGAAGTCACGGCATGGACGAAGAAGATACTCCAAGTGGGACACGCAGGTCACGGCGGGACCCTAGAAGCACTTCCTGCTGGGAAGATCCCATAGTAACCGGCGTGCTTCCCGTCGCGCTCGAAGACGCCACAAAAGTAGTCCAAGCCTTTCTCCATTCGGGCAAGGAGTACGTCTGCCTCATGCTCCTCCACGATGAAGTCTCAGATGATGACCTGCACCGTGTCTTCAGCGAGTTCATGGGGGAGATATATCAGAAGCCGCCCTTGAGATCCTCAGTAAAGCGCGAGTCACGGAAGCGAATCATATACTACATCGACCTGCTGGAGAGAGACGCAAACCGCGTGCTCTTCGGGGTCGGCTGTCAGGCTGGAACGTACATTCGCAAACTATGCTCTGACATTGGCGAGGTTCTGGGAGTAGGCGCCCATATGCAGGAGCTTAGAAGAACAAGGTCAGGACCGTTCACGGACCGCACTGGCCTGCACACGCTCCACGAGGTCGTGGACGCCCAGGCAAGATTCTCGGAAGGCGACGAGACCGCGATCAGGACAATAGTGAGACCCGTCGAAGAGGCGCTGGAGTATATTCCGAAGATTCACATTCGAGACTCTGCCGTCGACGCCGTCTGCCACGGAGCCAGCCTTGCAATCCCAGGCGTCGTTGACGTTGAGGGCCCGTTCCCTAAGGACTCAACGGTCGCCATACTGACTTTGAAGGGCGAAGCCGTCGCGCTGGCTGGGAGCACCCTCTCCAGTGAGTCCATAATTCATCAGGAGAAGGGGATTGCCGCGAAAGTCATGAGGGTCCTCATGCCTCGTGGAACATACCCGAAAATGTGGCGCGAGTAGCCTGAGGAACCGTCGGCCAGAGAATTCACGATCACGACGCCGCCACGAGCGCTTATGAGAATCTTTATGACGCCTCACTGAGAATTCCTGAACAACCGAACTCGTGCAGTTGGCAAACGCCGGGATTCCCGAGCCTGGTACGGGGCAGATCCCAAGATGGGGAGCCCAGGCCTGGAGCCGAGCTCAGAAAGCCTGTGGTCCTTTGGGGCCGCGAGGGTTCAAATCCCTCTCCCGGCGCCAACCCAAACCGCCCGTTTGAGCTG
>CAZUTN010000001.1:23559-26563 GCA_964623365.1 uncultured Candidatus Bathyarchaeia archaeon | reverse complement strand
AGCTGAATGCTTCCTTCTCCAGCACTGGTCTTCTGTTCGCTTTCTCAATTCCCTTGAGCGTTTAGATCTCTCACGAACTGCAGCATCCTCGACTGCGCCCAGAAGTGCGATACGAAAGAGAGCCGAGACGGATTCTATGGTGTGAGGACGACAGACGAGTGCTTCTGTTGGAACTCTCGACCGTCAATCCGGGAGGGAAGCAGCTACCAAGCCCTCGAACATGAAAGCCGGTATCACGTAAATGAAGTTCATCCACTTCTTCCTTTTTTTGCGGACTTCGCTATCCTCGAATCACAAGAAGCACAGTCACAGCCACTAGCACCAACGTCAACCCAATCAGCAGGGTAGGTCTGGATGAGAACCTGATTCACCCAATGGCACGATCCCAGACCTTCAGCTGAGGCCAAGGTCTTGAGCCTGCCATGGACATCGTCAGGGGTTTCTACTCTGATTCTGGCGCGGCGTGGCGGCAGCAAGTCTTTAAGCTTGAAACTTTGAACTCCTATCCGGGTTCTTGTCTCATGTCTTTCCGAATTCATGGAGCGCTCCTTCTGTGCTTTCTCGTTGCCGTGTCGGTGCTACTGGTTCATGTACCGCAAGCGGCCGCAGCGGCGAAGGTCTCGATCATGGTCACGATCGGCGGTCTACCGCCCGACATGTCCACGAGGATGATCGTTGACGGGAAGGATGAGGGCACCATATCCGGAGGCAGCTCGAGGAGCTTCCAAGTCGACAAGAAGACCGCGCACACCTTCCAAGTAGACGCTGAGATCAAAGGGGCGTGTGTTTCGTACGAGGGCAGGGCCATCTGCACCAAGTTCAAGAACCTCAACAATGTCTGGACCTTGCAGACGGTTTCGACGCAAACGTGTCGGACGGTCCCGGTCTGTTATGATTGGTACTATGGGTACTTCAACTATACTTGGTGGCAACCGTACTGCAGGTACGAGGAGCAATGCTACACAAGCACAGAGCTGAGCGAGAGCGGACACGTATTCGAATACTTTGCCGAGCATCAGGTCTCGGTCAATGATGTGCATGGGCGGAACGTGAACGAGTGGGTGAGGGACGGCGCGGACCTTACGCTGTCCGCCAACGAGGTCGTGGTCATCAAGGACGAGACCAAAGTCAAGGAGCGGGACATCTTCGTCGCATGGGTCGTGAACGGCGCCTCCCTAGAGGGCAGAAACTTGGCGTTCAAAGTTGACGAGCCCTACTTCATCAGAGCCCAGTATCGGACCGAGACGAAGTACAAGGTCCGAGCCTTGTCAGATTTCGGCAACCCGATGACCGACAGCCCTGACGGATGGTACCTGAAAGGAGAGGAAGCAACCGTCTCAGTTGACAGGGAAACCCCGTCCGAAGGACTGTTCGGCGCCTTGGGCGGGAAGAGGATCTTCGTCGCATGGCATGGCCCGGCCGGGGTCGGGTCAGACCAGCCGACGTTCACATTTGTCGTCCATGAGCCGATGACCCTCGAAGCCGAATGGAGGACCGAAGACTCACAGCCGATAACGATCCTCAGCGCGTTGGCAATAGTCATCGTCGCCGTTTTGGTTGCTTTCCTCCTTTACAGGACGGGGTACCTCAGTCGGTTCCTCAAGCGGCCGGAAGCGAAGCAACCACCACTGGAGCCGTCGGAGCTGGAGAAAGCAAAGGCGGAGATCGAGGCTCTCAGAGGAGAAATGGAAGAACTGAAGAAGAAACCGCCCAAGAAGAGAAAAAGACCGGCACCCGAAGAAGCAGCATCCGCTGGTACGTAGCAGGCCTCTGACGCAAGCATGCGCTGAGCAAGACGAACGCAGACTACGGGAGCTGCATATCGAGTGCGCGCACCAGCCTACTCATTCCGCCATTTGAGCTGATTCTGAGTTTGACGATTGCCTGATCTCTCGCCTCTCATCCCAAAATACATACAAGACATACTGGTCACGCACGGCAGGGGACATGTGCGGAAAACATAGGTGTATTGCACCCTTGTTCTTGACGCATCAGCCCAGCTATGGCTTCCGTACGCGACTGACCACAATCGCCGTCACACTGGGGAAAGAGTTAGACAGGGCAATGTTCACCCTCTATCTTCGCTTGAGCGGACGCCACATGGACAACCGATTGCTGGAGTTACACGGCCTCAAGTCCAAGCGGATCATTGTTCATCTGTCTTGGTCCAAAGACCACGTTGCGATTTCGATGCCGAGTCCAGTTTTGCTAGGCTGATAGCTCAGAAACTCACAAGACTCTCTTCAAGGCTCGAATGTCGAACTTTGTATCAGCGCAGCCATTCTTGATCAAAGGCACGGTTTGACCCGGCAATCCTGTCTTCTTCAGCAGCCCTTCGGCGAGCTTTATTTCCTCGCCGCAGGCCACCCCCACGAGCGCCTCGTAACGGCCTTTTTGTAGAATGTGATGGATACATGACCCACCCGGCAGAACGTATACATCGTATCCTCTCTTCTCCCCCACCAGTGTGGCTTGACTTACCAAGCAGTCGGGTGAACAGTGAGAGCAACTGTATGATGGAATGTTCCGATCGAAAACGGCTTTGCACCGATTGTCCATATGCTTCCTTGAGCAGTGAGGCAGAAGCAGCACTCTTCTCCAAGTTCTTAGGAAGCTTTCCCGGTTGCTGAGGTTCTTCATCTGAATGTCTATCAAATCCTCGAGAAGCATCAGAGCCTGAGTAACATCCAACCCCGTGATTTCCTGAATTCTGAACCTTTCAAGAAGATGCAGAGCCACTCCGCCAATTCTTCTGTGCAGCTTTCGCTTGTGCGCTGCCTCTGCAACTTCTCTGAAGAAGAATCTGGATACCCTTGTGAGGTCAAAGTTGAATTGATAGGGCATGAGCTTAGTATGAGTGCAGGAGTAATAAGTTCGCCGAGTCTCTCGTCAGCATCCTCGACGTTTGGACGCTTCTACCGCTGCCTCATAATCGTGAAATTGCGTCGTCACCGTGAAGTCGTACGTACACAAATGGCTGACTCGGCTAGACCGTTCAAGTCTT
>CAZUTN010000001.1:8023-23459 GCA_964623365.1 uncultured Candidatus Bathyarchaeia archaeon | reverse complement strand
ATGGTGGGACAAACTGGCTGCTGGCATGGAATCGGGCACAACCTGCAACAAGGCTGTCCGACCGCGCATTGAGGGTCCAGTGGCCACAATCGAAAGGAGTCAACGCAACGCAAGCTGCTGAGGTCGAGCAGATCTCAGAGAGAATCCCCTAGTGATCACGAATATCGAGGAGAGCGGCAGTAGTGTGTTGCATAGTGGTGCCAACCACCAATCACTATCACGCGTGCCCGTCGGTGACTGTGGGCTGTTACCCGCCGATAATGTGAAGTATCCCACGCCGTCAACATACGCTATTGCTAAGTGGACATCACTCGTTGGATCCGCTAGTACGGCGCCCTGCTTGTATGGCGCGTCGTCCAGAGTCGGCGTTTCAGGGTGACTATCAATGACTCGCACCGGTCCATAGCCATCCCTTTTGCTCATGTCAATCAAGTAGACAAGGATGCCCTCGCTGGGAAGGCTTCTGTCATATCCGATCTGACGCCGCACCTCGATTACGTATGACGTTTCGTACGAAGTAGGTACAACAATTGCACGTGTCCCCGAGTCTTCCTCCAATGCTTCCAGAACAATCGGCGTAGCGATGCTTGCCCCGGGATGAACTACCTCAGGGGTGATCCAACCTAGTTCTATCTTGCTCCAAGCACTGAAGTGTCTGGCCGCATTGCTTACACCCATTATGTCCCAAGATCCCACGAAAATGTTTGGATCGTAGCCTTTCTCACTCGCTTCGTAACTGTAAAGGTCCGGAAGACCACAGCCGTGTCTTGGTTCGCAGTTGCTCGGGAGCACATGACCGAGCTCGTGCGCGTAGGTAGCCAATGGCGCAAACTCGTTCACGACTATTCCTCGAAGTGGTTTCGCCCTATCCTTAGTGAGGACACCGAAATCGCATTTGGCGTGAGGCCAGACTTCCCCGGCAGCTACTATGATAGCGAAGTCAAACCTGCCGTAGTCTACATCCTTGTTCGCCGCTTCGATCGCCTCTCGTTCAAAGCGGGCCATGTCTTCCTCACTGTGGGCCCATTCTTCCAGATCCAGGTTGCTGAGCGGCGTCTGAGTCTGATACCATCTGTTTGTGATATTGCCTGTTATTGACATGAGGCCGTAGGAGACTTCTCGGTAGAACTTGTCCAAGTCTTTGAAGACCATGTCGCGGATAATTTGTGCGTCCGTCAAGTGCTTCTTGTCAGGGAACTCAACCAGAAGGACGATGGCTCTCTGTTGCCCACGGGCCAAGGATCGGGCGGTCGAATCAGCGGTTAGGAAGGGCTGGAAAGCATCCATTAGCGGGTGAACGACGGCGACAGTCGTGGCGAGCGGGTAGGCTATGAGAAACAGAAGCATAGCCAATGCTAATCGTCTCAAAGAGACGAGCCCCGGAAGTTATGTGGATCTTCTCGGTTATGAGACCTTCCATGCAACGGGGCACTTGTTCTCCGAAGTGCAACCCTCGACCGTTCAATTGTGACCGTCGCCGATTGTCCAACGACAAGATTCCCAATCCGCCGACCTTTGAGATACGTCGCCATCTGCATCAGGAAGTCGGGACAAGCAATGTCCGTAACAATGTGCGTTACAAATGTTCTTTCCAGGGTTGTTCGTAGTGATATTGAGCGCAAGCAGGCGCTACATGTCTCAAAGACGAGCCCGAAAGCAGGAGAGGGTTGAGCACACGGCTCTTCCCTCCCTGCATATTCGCCTGAAGCTCAGGATTCGACTGGTTCTTTCCGGAGCCCGATCATGGGCACGGTGGTTTCGTTTCTTGTGTGCGCCATCGATCGCAACACCAGGCAAACTTGAACTGTGATTTGCATGTGTGTGCCTGCGCCACTAGACCCATTCACAACTGCCACACCGGTTTGAGATTCCCTGCTTGCCCGTGCGGCCCTCTGCATTTCTCAGCCCGTTGAGAAGAATTCTTTGCACAAGCGCCCTGCTTCTGGGTGCGTTGCACCTGAAACGACGATATGGGGGTTTCAATCCAGTCTCAGGTACACAAGCATCGAAGCAGGAAATGTGGATGGATCAATCTAATTCCACGCCGAGCTTCTTGGAACGAGGTTGCTTGCGTCCGGCAAGACACCCGAGACCGGAGGCAAGTCCACAACTCTCAAGAGACAAGATACAGAGGCAAGAGGGCTGTTTGGGCGGAGACGTGATACTCCGCAAGATCACGAAGTGCGACGTGTGCATCTGACCGTTCCACGTAGAAGGGCTGTACAGGACCCGGCAGTTCACGTCCAACTTCAAGACATGGTCAGAAGCGATTTCCCTTGCGATACGGCAAATCCATGAACAGTAGCCAAATCCGGAATTGTTTCTGTAGCGCATATTGCACATGAAAAATGAGAGCCCGCGTGCAAGTCAGATGATACATGAGAATCGGGCGAGGCCTGCTCGGTTTACCGCTCCTTCGGACGTAATTGGAGAGCCCATTCTCATTCTTCATCGGCCTCGGAGAGGACGAGTAGATGCTGAGCTACTTCCTTGACTACTTTGGTGACATCTTCGCTTCGTATTCTTCAACGCGTGTCTCGATGAACTCTTTGACTTTCTGCTCGCTGTATTTCTTCGCTTCTTCCTGCTTTTTCAAGTGTTCCTTGATTGTGCGCAGCAGATTCTCCATGGTGTATGGTTTGGTCATGTAGCCGTCAGCGCCTCGATTGACAGCTTCGATCGCGTTCTCCAATGACGGATAGCCGGTGATGATGATCTTGACCATCTTCGGAACAGTCTCCCTCATTTCGGTCAGCAACCTTATGCCCTGCATGTCTGGTAGACGAAGATCTACCAGAGCCAAGTCGTAGAAACTGGCCTTGGATTTCTCCACGGCCTCCTGTCCGTTCTCAGCGATGTCGACCGTGTATCCTTCTTCCTTCAACACAGCCTCCAGTGACCTGCGCACACTCTCATCGTCATCGACAACCAGGATTCTCGCCCGCTCTGTCTTCGCCATTTCTTTCCGACCGTCCTCTCTTCCTGATTCGACTTGATCGAAAGCCTCCACAGCAGTCAAGACGGAGACTGGAAAGTAGATACCGCCTTCATATACGGCCGACCTTCGAATGACTGTCTTGCAGCACCTGCCAAGATCCGCTCTACGCCCGCGAACTTCTCCTTCACCACCACACCCTTTGAGGTGATCTCAAATTCCCGTATGTCCCTATCGTGGGCTGTGCCTCTAGCCTTGAGGACAGTCAGGGACCGCCTCAGTGCGCTCTCCAACTCGACATCTCTGAGGGAGATGATGTTGTCAACGAGTGTTGAGACTACTTTGCCAGTCATGGGTGTCACGGTTTCACTTGTCGCTGTGAATAGCGTGGTGACTCCGTTTGCCGCAAGTGAGGAGTTCCATCTCTTCATGTGTTCAAGATATTCGTTCTCGACCATTGCTCTCTCAATGGGTGTGACGCTGTCCACCGAGAATCTTGCAGGCTGATACTCTCGCAGAAGATCCTCCACCTGGAGAAAACGTTCATACACGTTGTGAGGCTCCAGGGCCAGGTAGGCGATCCGTATCAAACCCTTGTCTAGGAACCCCTTCATGTCCCATCCAAATCCTTCTCCATGCTGGATCAGCCTTGCTTCTGGTTCCTCAAAAGAGATGAAGAGACCTTTCTCGTTACGTCTCGCTCCTTCGACAATGAAATGCAATGCGGTCGTGGTCTTCCCTGTGCCCGATGCACCTGCAACCATTGTTGTTGAGGCTTGTGGGAGTCCACCACCGAGCATTTCATCCAAACCTTGGATACCCGTGCTCAGTTTCTCACCGTAGACTTTCTTGACCGGTTTGATCTTGGGGAGCTGGTAGATTGTTATCCCGCGTTCCTCTATGTCATATCTGACTCCTTCCTTGCACGTCTTGGTCCCTCTCATCTTGATGACTTGCAGTCTTCGCTCCAAGTATCCTTTCTCCGATGAGAGGGTTAGAAGCACAACCCCGTCTGCGACAAACTCCTCTATGCCTAAACCTATTCGTTTGACACCGCTTGTTTTCTCCGTGATCAGAAGCGTAGTGCATCCTGCTTGGCGAACCATCTTACCTAGGATCGTGTGAATTGCTACTCTCGCATCTATGGGTTCCTTGAAAGTTTGGGCGAGCGCTGCGAAGGAGTCTATCACAAGCCTTCTTGCCTTCAGGCTGTCCATCTCGCTCAGAACGGTCGTGAGGGTTTCTGTTACTGCCTTCTCAGTGATGGTCGCATAGTCTAGGAACTTGAACTTCCCTTCCTGCTCAAGCCTTTCGAAGTCCATGCCGAGTTTCTTCATATTGTCCAAGAAGGTCTCTCGGTTCTCGGCGAAAGACACGTATATTCCTGGTTCAGCGAGCTTTGACGCACCGTGAAACAGGTACTGCGCTGAGAAGATGGTCTTGCCCGAACCTGCCTCGCCCGCCATAAGGACAAGGCTCCCCCTAGGAAAGCCGCCACCCATGAGCGCATCGAACCCGTCAACACCAGTCGATACCCGATCTTCAGTCAATTCTAGACCACCCCTGGTTCTCATGTTCAGTAGCTCTTGATCAGTCCGGCTTCAGGACCTAGAATGATCACAGTGCTGTGTGCTTTGATGAGGCCCAAATAGAGTTGCCCTTCGCTTTCGTTTGTCACGACGTTGGAATCGTAGGCGCAGATGGCAGTCGCAGGCAGTCCGAGTGTTCGGTGCAGTGAGTTCTCGTATTCGAGGAGTTCTTTGATCATTCGCTTCTCAAAGAAGCATGCCATGTCGCCTGCGGCCCTGAGACCCTTGAAACCTTTGGCTGTCGCTTCCTCACAGAGCATCTTCCAGAATCTCATTGTCTCGGGTACACTGAAACTTCCTCCTCTGAAGTAGCAGTCGCTGCATGAGATGATGTGCAAAGCGTCAGATCTCTCAAGAGGATCGACGTCGATACTGAACCGTCTCATTGCTGATCTGATCTCGTCTGGAGACTCTGTGGCGACAAAAGCCGCAGCCTCGCCCTTCCGCAATCCAGCTTTGAGGTAGCTGAACAGGGCCAGATGCATATCATCAGCGTTGGAGTAGAACATGATCACATGATCTTTTGGTTTCATCTGTTGGATGAACTGAATGATCTCATTCTTCTCCATCATTCAAGTTCCTCTGGCTTTCTTTGCGAGGTGGAAATAGTCTACAATTGTCCAATCGATGTGCGCCGTGAAGTCTAGACCCAGCCTGCTGTCAAGGCTCTTGACGATCTGTGTCTCGATCACTTTGGCACCCGCACCGAACATCCCGTGCAGCGCTTTGTGGAACGCATCCAGCTTCTCAGGGATATCTTCGCGTTTGAGCTCACACTTTTTCTCGAAACGATCGTAGATGGTATCTCTCACGATCTCACCAAGAGCCAGCAAACCATCGTCAATGGCCCGAAGCAGAGCGTCTTCGATAGTGGTCGATTCTGTCATGGATGAGAACTCGACTGACGGAAGAACCTGGGAGAAAGCCTTCTTCTTGGATGCGTATGATCTATCGTTCGTCCCTCGCAACAGCTCGATGGGCTTGTCTATGACCGTTCGAGCCTGGGTGAGTTCTTCGCAACTTGCTCCATGATTCTCTATCTTGCGGTCCGAGAAGGTGCCCAACCTGTCATTCCGTTCCATCCCGTTTTCTTCTCGACCGTAGGCCAGCCTCTCTTCCCAAGGGGAGGCGCTACCGTTCGTCGAACCGGACCACGTTGTGGAGCGAACATCTTCAGCCCAGTCATGCTCGTTCACGTCAATCGCCACTCCAGAAACCAAACCAACCGAGTCGCCGTCTATCCTTCGCAATACTCCATGCTCTTGGTCAATTTCGTAGGGTATCGACACCGAGGCGTACTTTCTTCGGAGCATCTTTCGAATCCGCAGGAAACGACGCACGTCTGTTTGATCCTCTATCATTCTCAGTTCTAGCACGCCGTCAACCATCTCTTGGATAGATGCTAGGACCGTCGGGCTGAATGCCTTCCGGTTTAGCGTGGTCAGCAGATCTCCTTGTACGCTCCGGACTTTTCCAACGAGTGTCCTGAAGAACTCGATCGCGGCTCTTGCCCCAACCATCTGTACCAGCGAACTCAGAGAGTCCAGCATCACAACCAGATGATGGTCCCGTGATAACTTGGAGACAGCAAGAGAGGTAACGACGCATAGATTGGGCAGATTCGAGGGATCTGCGCTGTAACTCTCAGTGCTCTTCGCTCCTATCTGACTAGAATAGCAGTCAACGAATTCCAGGCTGTCAGTTCTCTCATGAACTGTTTCACCAACACCTGCAGACTGAAACATGGCGTTGACAGCGCTTGGAAAGTTCTCAAGCGAGATCCAGAGAACCTTATGGCCAGCTTTCCAGTGCGTCGATAGGAGTTCCAATGTGAGCAATTCCTTCCCAGCCCCAGGATCCGCGAGAATCAGGACTGCACATGGAACTGGGAGTCCTTCGGGGAGCGCCCCTTGAAGAATCGGGGCGGTGAATGTCTCACCAATCTGAAGTCCCAGAGATCCTCCCCCGACTGCTATGAGATCACAAACCCCCATTTCAGGCGGCTAGAGCTCGATATATTCAGAAGTAACCAACAATGTTACATCCAGTTTCGTCTGTATCACTTCTTCAACAACAGCGGACCAGCGTACAATAGTCGACATCAACCAAGCCGACCACCCCGCGAAGAGTATATACCATAGGGATCACTGTGCCAAAGTGAACGAACACCGTGACACGGTGATCCCTTTAAAGTATCAACTACAACAAGAATAGTGCAAAAACTCGGTGATTCTTGACTAGAAAGCGCTCAGATCGCTTAGCCAAATCGAACAACCCGAGTCGAACGATAGCGGTATATTGCCTATTGGCGCCCCGAGTCGGTCGAGACCGATTCACGGAGACATTGATGAGAACGGAACGCGCCCCGTCAACAGGTGAAGTGGTGCATTGGTGAAGCGAATTCGCCGCACCATCACATTCGATAAGAACTCTAACAGCAGTATGCAGGGCTTTCATTGCCAAAGCCATCTGTATTCCTGCTCCTGCGCTTTTGCTTGTGGTCCGGCGCGTGTCTGACTCTTGGTCTGATGAGTCTCTGAAAGTTGCTCGTGGTCATGGTGTTCGTGAGATTCGGCAGCAGAGATGGTCGTCCTTGCTTTCATGGAAATCTGTTGTGCTCCCCTTGGAACGTGACCTTTCCAACTTCTGAATATTCGTCCGTGAATCAGACGCGGTTTTCGTTGAGATCACGGGCAACTTGGCTTGAACAGGACTGTACCGGAGTTTGTGTGTTACAACTGCCTATTAACAGCTCGATATTCCGTGGAAAGCAGACCTGCGGGCGAAACCGTCGTGCCCGGTTCGGGAGGGTTTGGTGAGGTTTCCAGCATCAGTCTCTTTCACCAGAAAGCAGCCGTGATAGGTCGAGTGAGCACGGGAGAATGGGAACCGAAACAATCCGCCTTGTCAGGTTTCATTCTACTTTCGATGATGTATGCTGCGCGTTGATCCGTATTCGTGACCGGGACGAACTATTCGCAGAGATATGCCGGACGACTGCCCGCAGCGGATTGTTTCGTCAAGCGTGGATCGGCCTAATTGACCCAGCAACAATGATCGCAAGACGTGTTGCCTCCACAGAGAACGAGACGTCCAATTTCGACGAGTTCCGTGTCGCTGCAGAGCAATCAGTAGACGAGCGAGATCACGAAGCTCGCGCCATAGGAGCCGGCGAGTGCTTCTTCAGCAACGATATTGAGAATGACTCCCGGCACATTCCTTGGCGGTTCCAAGCCCTAGAGCAAGGACTTCGATCAAGCGCATGCCTTCCACTCAGACTTGGCGATCGGTTGATTGGTGTGTTCAAGTTGTACTCGGATGAAGTCGGTCTCTTTGGCGACCAAGAGATTCAAATCCTTGAGAGACTGGCGACAGCAATCTCATGCGCACTCACCGTCATCAAATCCGAGGAACATCGGAGAAGAGCGGAAGAGGAACTGCGCGAGAGCGAGGGACGTTACAGAAGAATTGTTGAGAACATGATTGGCATTGTCAGTCAGGTGGATGCTCAGGGACTCTTTCAGTTTGCAGGTTCAACCTACGGGCCAGTCCTAGGCTATGACCCCGAGGAATTGCTGGGGAAACCGTTTCTCGAATTCGTCCATGCCGAAGATGCAAATGGTGCACTGTTGGCGTTTCGATCGGCCGAGAAAAGTCACTCAACGACGAGAGCGGAACTTCGTTTTCGACGGGCTGGTGGCCAATACGTTTGGTTGGAGATGGCCGTTGATCCGATGTTCGACGAGTTCGACCGACTCTCGGGCTTCATTTGCGCAAGTCGTAGCATAGACGAACGCAAAGATGCCGAGGAAAAGGTGAGAAGATATACAGAGGACCTGGAGAAACTAGTCGAGGAGCGGACGGAGACCATCAGAAGCCTAAATGATACAACCACGCAGAGATTGATTCAGAAAATCAACCAGATCAATCACATTTCGGAAATCAGAGACAGCTTGAAGAGAGCGCAGGGGCTGCAAAGCAGTTACGAAACTATCCTAGACGGCGCTGTCAAAGATCTCAACATGTCTGTTGGCGCAATTCTCACCGTGGACAAGAAGAAACGCCTGGCTGAGGTCCAAGCTTTCAAGTCGATTGACAAGCCAGTCGACCTCAAGAAGACCTACCCTTTGGATGTTTCATTTGCTGAATATGAATGCTTGGTGACTCGCAATCCCGTTTCTCGAACGGTTGCGAGTGAACCATCAGTCCTCGGCACGCTGAGTTTGCATTGCAGTCCGATACTCTTCATGAACGAGCCAATTGGACTGCTTGCGTTGGGAAGGGCGAGTGGGGAGAGTCTCGATGAAAGCGACCTCTCCGTGTTGCGTCTCTATTCTGGACTTGTCACCACAGCTGTGGAGACCACGAGCCTTAGCGTGGAACCAACGAAAGAAACCGGCCAGGCGAGAGAAGGAAAGTACAAGCTCGAATTCGGATCAAATTATTTGGTAGTCGACAGCATTGACTTGGCATATGACATGTTCGCTGACACTATAATGACAGGAACTGAAGGCTTGTGCATAACAAGGAGGCTGCCCCGAAAAGTGAGAGAAATGTACGGTCTGAAGAGGACCCCGATAGTATGGTTAGTCAGCGAATCCGTGGAAAGCGAGCGCACGATCAACAGTCTCCAAGACCTATCAATCCTAGTCAGCAACTACGTCGGAAAAGCAGACAAACCGCTGATATTGATCGACGGTATCGAATATCTGATATCACATCAAGGATTCGAGTCTGTGTACCATTTCCTGCAGGCCAAGAGAACTCAAGTTGAGGCTGCCGGGGGAATCCTGATACTCCCGCTCCTCAAGGACACCTTGGAACCCAGACAGCTGAAGTTGCTGGAGAGAGAGTTCGGTGTGTTCAAACGAGAAGAGGTTGATGAGCAGGACTGAACGCCTCTGACGCTTGCAGACGCACAGCTATCGCGATCGCCGACGAGCAAATCCAACGCAGTCGACACGGCAAGACCTGTTGCCATCTGCGAGGTTGTGCATTGAGAACGGCGGAGACGACTACACAGGCGTCAATCTTCCCCCATCCCTGAGGCGGCTTATGGTTTCTTTGATGGCACTGACCGGGACGCCAAGCTCCTCAGCTGCCTTGCTCAGCGAGATAGAGCCACCATGCCTCGCGATGTATTCGAGAAGGCTTCTGTCTATTTGGTCCTCCGCACTGGTCCCGACTGTCTCGACTGATGCAGACTCCAAACCGTTTTCTCTTCTTCTCCTCTTCAATCTTGCATTCGTGATCCTGATTCCTCCGTAGGCCCCTAGGATCGCCACCACTATGATCGACAAGATCAGCGCATATGAATCCCATATCGGTCCAATCTCAGGCATCTCGAAGAATGAGGATGATTGACCAGCTATTGCAAAGATGCTCAGGCCAGGGGACACCGATTGATAGTAGGCATATGTCTCATCAGTCCTCAAGAGTGAAGTCTGCAGTCTTCTCCACTCGCCACCTTCATATCGATACAGATTCACCCTGTCCTGCCGTATCTGGCTATTCGACAACCAGTTTCTGTCAACCTTAAACTCGATCAATACTGATTTGATGTTCTCATCCGACAGGTTTGTTGTTGATATCTCCAGAAACCCATATTCTTTCACACGAGTGCCGACGATGGGACGATCGGGTGCTGTTCCGATCGTAATCGTGACATTGCTCGCGCTACTTATGACATCAATGGCTATTGTTTGGATCTTATGTTTGTCCCCCTTGCTGAAATGAGCGAAACCCTCCGACCCGGTTGAGATCTGTTGGATCGTCACATATTCAATGACTTGACCAGGGCTGTAGGAGTCTATGTAGACGTACTGTGTAACACTGACTGTTGCGTAGAGCTTTTCAGTTCGTGTAGTTGATTCTGTTTGGTAGCAAGTCACTGGCGTCGTTTCAGTGGTCGCAAACGCAGTTGAAGTTCTCGTCATCGTTGTTCGAAGGTTGGTTATCCTGGTGGTGCTGACAGTCTGTGTTTTGTAGGCCGTCGTCGCGCGTGTTACGGTTTCGTACAAGTAGGAATACTCGGTGACGAGGCCCACAGTCTGCGTATATGTCGTCGTGGTCCATCGAGTGAGCGTGGTCGTCAGAATAGCGCAGATGAACGTCCAGGTGCTAGAGGTCACGTTTTCCCACGCATATCCCTTCACATACCATTGATACGATCCGGCAAACGGTGGATTGAAGGTCAGCGAGGCGTGTCCATCGGAGCCAGAAAACGCGTTGCCCACCGTCTCAAAGAAGCTTGAACTTGGCATTTGCATGTAGAACTCCGTGTAGACTCCCACGACGTGACTGCCGTCGCTGCTATTCGTGTACACGACCGCAAGAGTCACGGGGCCGGATGTTAGGGTAGCCCCATTGGTAGGGCTGTACAAGCTCACGGTAAGCGAACCGACACACAAGCATAGCGGAATCTGCGCCGTTGCGAGTGTCAAAAGAAGCAAGAAAGAGGCTCCGACCTTCTTCCCAAGAGGATCATGCATAGCTTGTCCTAGTCAGTGTCGGATATCCTCACGGTTTCTGCTTTCGTTTGTAACATTCAATCGAACAAGATATGCATCGGGTACACGAATGATCCAGCTAGGGCAGTCGAAGATCAAACTGAACCTACATCAAGTCAGGCTGAGGTTTCAGCCTTCCTTCCATTGTCATTCTCTCTATGGCTTCCTTTATGACTTCGGCTGGAATTTGCAGATCTTCGGATGCCTTGCGTACGGCGATGGCGCCTCCTTTTGACGAGATATACCCGTAGATCTTGTCATCGATGTCTTCAGCAAAATCGGGATGCTCTTGAAGCATGTCGTGGCCGTTTTCCTCATCCTGACTCTCACTCGTCCTAGTCCTCAACACTTTCCGCATGATCAGTCCGGACAAGCGGCGCAGCCCCACTGCGATATCTCGATAGAATACTGGTCTCCCCCAATAAAGCCAAGTCACCTCATTGCACTTGCCGCAGACATAGGAGGTTTCGATCTTCTCAAGAAAAGACGAGCTTTGTCTCGAGCACATGTTGTGAACATCATCTGGAGGATAGGCTGTGAACGGAGTCCCACACTTGGCACAACCGTACATACGCGGCTGCAGTCCTGCGCCTCCGGCGGGATCTTCCACTTCGTGTCTCCTCAGATGAACCTGCAATTCTCCGGCTTCTCGCATTTCATGAAACATCTTTCGCATGTGGGTCTTCCGTGAACATATCTAACCTCATCTGTGGGGCACATTTCTCCGCAGATGTTGCATACTTCCAGTTGGAAGCTCGTTGGTCATCATCTTTTGTGGGGTCGGTTTGCACATCAGGTAGTTCGCAAACTTGATTGAATCGTTTAGTCTATGTTTGCTCCTCTGTTACATACTATTGACTATATCGCGGGCTCACGACTGTCGCCACACTCCACGAGCACACCGAGCTCGTGAGCGAGAAAAGGGAAACAGAAAATGGAAGAATGGATCAAAGCTCTATTGAGGTTCACGCGCAACAAGAAAGCGATCAGCGGTCTGGAGACGGCGATCGTGCTAATTGCCTTTGTCATCGTTGCTTCCGCTTTTGCCTATGCCGTGCTGAACATGGGTTTCCTGGCGACACAGAAGAGCCAAGAAGTTGCGGTGGGTGGGTTGCAAGCCGCGTCCGCTGCCATAGTGCTTGATGGCCCAGTCTATGGCTACAGCTCCCAGTCCGGATCAAATGCAAACGTGACTACTGTGATATTCTGGTTGAAGACCGCCTCAGGCGCTGACTCTGTTGACCTGAACGCAAACAAGACCACAGTCGGCTTCCAGAACCAGCGTGGCGTCTGGCCCAACATCTACAGCGTGGGAACGTCAGACCTTGTCTACACTGTGAGTGGAGTCACGTATACGGCGAAATACACCGGAGGCAAGACGGCCTGCGTTATGAGCTGGGAGGTCGGTTCGGCATATCTTCTCGACAGAAATGAGAAGGTCCGAGTCACGATAGATCTGACGGCGCTGAACACCAGCAGTGATGCCAACGCTGGCCAAGTCGGGAAGAACGAGCTACTAAAGGTGATAGTGAAGCCACCCACAGGTTCCGTCTTGGCCATTGTTCGATACGCTCCCCCCGAAGTCAAGACTGTTAACGACTTGGGCTAAACGCGTGAACCCTCCCATTTTTTTGAGGCTCCATTAATCCTTCCCCCCTTTTTTGTGCAATCGCTTCCTACAATCTTCATTCATTCGTCCTAACACAATGCCGAGCAAGGAACCGCCCCCCCAGCTCGAACCGGGGCATCTACGTCGTGTTTGTCTTCTTGTTACATACTATTCGATATTGCTCACAAACATGTGCATACGACCAGACAGAATCATACGCAAATGGTGGACATACGGTGGACCTAAAGAGGATGATAGGCAAGAAGAAGGACAGTGAAGAAGACAGCGATGAAGACGCCATTATCTTTGACATGGGTGACCAAGCAGGAAAAGGCGGCTACCCAGCGACTGGTCAGAGAGAAGGGCTACAAACCTTCGCCGTTCAGCCCGAACCCAACTCCAACGCTCAACCCAAGGATCCTCGAGTCGGAGAGACAACGGCAGAAGTACAACTGCTCAACCGAGATTCAAAGAAAGAGGATAGGAAAGCATCTTCTCAAGATCAGGGCGCCGTAACCGAACAGCTTGAGGACCTGTCAGACAACCTAAAGAACCTAGTTTACGATTTCAGGTCCTTCATGTCCGAGGCTGGTAGCCCGTTTAACCCGAACGATATTCCAGCCACAAAACCAGATTCCAAGGAACTGGGGATGAACCATGCAACTTCGGCTGACGTTGGAGGCTCGGGATACATATCCGCACAGGCTGCTGGAGCGGAAGAACGGGATGCCGTAGAGGGCCACTCCGATGTTGAAAGCAAGTTCGAAGAGAAGTACGTGCCCGCCGCCGAGAAACTTCGTCTTGCCGGGCTCCTGGAACAGCCAAGAAAAGGCCCTTCAGCACTGTCACAGTTTGGACAAACATTGAACACGGTTCGTCGTGGTGGCAAGTTCTCCAAGGACCTGAAATCGAACCTAGACTCAGCAGACATGCCAGCTCTGATTCGCGCTGTGAATAGCACAGATTACCTGCTGCGCGCAGTTGGAAGAAAGAATCTGCTGAAGATACTGGAAGTCGGCACAAGAGAGGGGTGGATCAGACCTGAGGTCGAGAGGATGGTCCTCAGCGTCGCGGAAATACTCTCGACGTCCGGAGTTGAAACTGACGAAAGAGTGATAAACGTCGGCGACCTCCTAAGAGTCGTCTATTTCCTGAACCGTCTGCTCGACCCTGAGATCTCGGATTTTCTGACCCTGAATCCACCTCCATGCAACACGAAGGTTCGCTAGCACCCGTCCAAGTTCGGAGGTTCACAACCAGAATCTTGGTGCAGGAGAGGCATTCGTGAAGTGAACGTTACGATAAGTACAGCGATACTCATGATTACTACCGTAATCGCCGCGTCAATCTTCACCGCCGCAGCTCTCGGGCAACTCTACGCATTCCAGAACGCCTTCAAGGACGTTAGCTCGCGAAACGAGGAGGTGTTCAGTTCGAGTATTACAATCATCGGAGAAACAATGACCTCTTCGCCTAGTCGCATAATCATCTGGGTCAAGAACACAGGGCGTACCTCTTTCCGGTTGGAAGGTGGGACGGTGAACGCGACATTCTGGGATCTGTTCATAGTATTCCCGAACGAGACTTACAAACGGTTCAACTACGTGTCTGGATGCTCGGACGATTGCTGGAACGCCGAGATATTGAACGACAAAGGAACGAGCGGGCTCTGGGAACAAGGCGAGACCTTGGAGGTCTCCGTGTACACAGCCTCCATCCCAACAGGATCGTACGAGGTGAGGGTGGCTCTTCCAAACGGAGTCACATGTCAGGACAGATTCTCTCTTGGATAAGTCGAGGAGAGCTGCAATTGGGACACGGAACAGTGATTGCCGGGGTATACTTCGTCGCGATTCTCCTGGTCTCATGTTACGTGTATGCAGACTCAATAAACCGCGTATCTACGATCTCTTGGAGGAGCCTAGAGGCGGCTTCCAGCATCCGTTTTGACAAACTAAGAAGCGGGCTTTCCATTTCGAGCGCGCAGGTGGTCAAGGGGATACTGTATGTGGATGCAATAAATGATGGAACCGTCAGAATAAGTCGGGCCCAGTTTGCGAAAATGGACGTAATTCTGACCTATACTGAAAAGCAAACCGGCCTCACTCAGACACACTGGTGCTACTACAACTCAACCGACTCTTCAAGACACAGATGGAGCGTCAATCCTTCCTTCACCAATCCGTATCCTTCAATCGTCAACCCTCTCGACTGGGATCCGTCAGAGACCCTGTCGCTGGTCATCGCGCTTCCTGCATCCAACCAATTCAAGAAAGACACGATTGGTTATGTGAAAGTGGTCTTGCCTCAGGGTTCTTCCGATGGCCGCAGTTTCCTCACGTGATAACAATGACACGGTGACGGAACATGAACAGTGATCTGTACGGGATTGAGGGCTACATTTCAACGCAGAGTCGCGAACTCGACAATGCTTTCGGAGGAGGAATCCCGATTCCTTCTCTTGTACTTATTGAAGGTGACAATGATTCGGGAAAAACAGTGATTTCTCAACAGTTCCTCTACGGAGCTCTTTGCGCCGGGTTGGACGCCACCGTCATCACAACGGAAAACACGACGCGAAGCTACCTAACCCAGACCAAGCTCTTGCACTTGGATCTTGACCGCGCTTTCATCCAAGGGAGGTTGAAGATCATACCGATACACGTGAAAAACATAGTGTGGACCGAATACAGGTTACGCAAACTACTAGCCACGCTCACCAATTTCGTTCAAGGGAACCAGTCGAAGCTATTCCTCATAGATTCACTGACGTACATGTTCGCTGAAGCAGACA
>CAZUTN010000001.1:0-7923 GCA_964623365.1 uncultured Candidatus Bathyarchaeia archaeon | reverse complement strand
ATGACGAACAAGATCAGCAGCTTCGAGATCCACCCCGCGTTCGGAGTCAGAGTGGTACCCACTTCCGAGGCTCTGGCATGATTCATCAGCCGCCATTCATGCCAGTCAGCATGGTGATGAAATGAGCAGATTTTCGGATAGATACCGTCCTTCAACATCCCACCTGCTGGATACTCTACAGTTCAAACAAACACCCCTCCTTCAACCAATACCACGAGACCTTTTCGATGCAATGAAGAGAAACCCTCATCTCAGAGCCTACATCAACAACGAGGCAATCAGGTTCGGTGTCCCACCATTCCACAAGACACTGTCCCGAGAGATGAAGCACTGGGACGATCCCAATCTCATCTACCCTGTTGGAGATCCTATCTTTATACACATATTCCCCGACAAGAATGTTAAAGCGCGCAGAGTCTACAGAGTCGTCGAACCGCGACTTCCACCTCGCAAGGACAGTCTGCTCCAAAAAATCGAAAGCAGAATCGTCTCACAAATCGACGAAAGGCTCGCGGTCGAAACGCAGGAGGACAAACTGCAGATTCTAATGGAACTCTTGGACAAGGTTGTGATTGTAAAGGACTCGCGCGACCATGAGTCCCAGACCGTCGGACTGCTTGACCGATTCTCTATCCTCGGAGGCCCCTCATTCCACAAGACCCCGCTAACCAAGCTTGAATATGAAATCATGAGATATCTTCTTCACAAGAACCGAATCGGCTTAGGTGTACTCGAACCGCTTATCAGAGACCCTTACATAGAGGATATTTCGTGTGATGGCGTCGGACCAATATTTCTTGAACACAAAATCTTCCAGAGCCTAGCGTGCGACTTTGGCTTCGATAACAAAGAAAGTCTGAGTCAGTTTGCACTATGGCTCAGTGAAAGATCAGGCAAGCAGGCCACACACCGGAGTCCAATAGTGGACACAATACTCTCTGATGGATCCCGATTGAACTTGGTCTATGGCGACGATGTCAGCATGAAGGGAACAAACTTCACCATTAGGAAGTTCACTTCGACGCCCCTTCCCGTTTCCAAACTCATCAACTTCGGAACGATGGATCCTACACTGGCGGCCTACATCTGGATGCTTGTAAGAGAAGGAATGAACCTTTTCGTTTGCGGAGAAACTGCATCAGGAAAGACCACGACTCTAACGGCCATAACCTGCTTCATTAAACCAACGGCGAAAATCGTCAGCATAGAAGACACACCCGAAGTCCAATTGCCTCACGAGAACTGGGTCCGAGAGGTAACACGCGCATCGCAGAGAGAAGAAAGCACTGTAGGGATGTTCGAACTGCTAAAGAGCGCGTTGAGGCAACGACCGAACTACATCATCGTTGGTGAGATACGAGGAGTCGAAGGAAACATCGCATTCCAGGCCATGATGACAGGCCACCCAGTCCTCTCTACATTTCACTCGGCTTCCGTCCAAAAGACCATTCAGAGATTGACAGGTCATCCAATTCTGGTTCCCAAGACTCACGTGACCAACCTAAGCGCGATAGTAATACAGAACGCGGTCTACGACGCAACAGGTCACATGAAGAGAAGGGTAACCAGCGTAAATGAAATAGTTTCATACAATCCTTCAACAGACAGCTACAGTTTCATAGAAACATTCCACTGGGAGCCGGGCGAAGACAAGTTCTTTTTCAGAGCAGAAGGGAACAGTTACCTTCTGGAGAAGATTGGAATGTCCCGAGGGTACTCGGCGGGCGAGCTGTCAATCATATACGATGAACTCAAGCAGAGAGCCAGATTTCTTCAAACCCTATCCGATTCAGGCCTGCCAGACTACCGCGAATTCTTCAATCGCGTCAGCGCAGCTGACAAGAAGTTGACGATGATCAAGGCATGACCAAGCAGCTTGCCTTGCAGAAACACCGCACGCAGGAGTCAATTCTCCTCGCTCGAAAGAGTCGAACAGTGAAGCTCCCTGGAGAAGAACGCAAGAAGGTAAGATCGATACTTGCAGAACTGACCGAGAGAAATGCAACGGAAAGCGAGCTCTATTTCGTCGTCACTTACATGTTTGGTCTGGCCACATCCTACTGCTCCATAGTCGACATGTTCAGCTATGTTGCCAAGTCCGAATTTAGGAGATGCGCTCGCATATTCGACAGAATTAACGTACTCGCCACCTCATGGCATCTTGGATTCGTCAACGCGCTCGAAGAAGTTGGCAAACGTGTGAAAAGCACACTCCTGAGACAGTTCCTTGAACGCTTCTCTCAGATGCTAAAGACAGGGGAACTCCACGAGAAGTTCTTGATGATAGAGCATGAGTCCTACACCGTAGCGTACGAAGCGCAGTATGAGCGAGAGCTAAAGAGCATGGAAAATCTAGGCAACGCCTATTCCGCAATAATCACCTCGGTGACTTTTGTCGCGATCACTCTCACACTCACTCAGGCATTGATCGGGTCGACGGGCTCAAGTCCGAACGCAGTTTCGTGGCAACTGGGCTTGGCGCTTGTTGCGACGCTCTTGCTGTCCGTGCTAGTACTTCACTTGGTGTCCCCGGTGGACAAATTCATTTATGTCAACACAGACTTCAGAATCCCCAGAGAATTTCGCAGATTAAGGAAGTTCCTTCCGATCTCGATCGTCGTCGGCATTGTGACAGGCGCGCTATTGCTGTATCTCTCGCCAAAAGGACCCACAGTTGGGTGGATCCTTGTCGGGATCTCTGCTCCTTTAATACCAGTCGGAATCATCGCAAAGAGGGCAGATACCGCCATCAAAGCGAGAGAGAATGCATTTCCAACCTTCATTAGAACTCTGGGAACAACCGCGGGATTAACGGGCTATTCGACTGCGAGAACTATCAAGCTTCTACTTGTGAGAGATTTTGGAGTACTTTCCATTCCGGTCCGCGCCCTTCACGCACGCTTGTCGATAGGTGTTGATTCGGGCCTCTGCTGGAAGAGCCTCGCGAGCGAATGTGGTAGCGAGATAATCAGAATATTCAGCGGCATTTATGACGCAACAGTATCCCTTGGCGGTGATCCGGGCGAGATTGGCAAGATGATCAGCAGGAACATGATCCGTAGACTCGTGCTGAGGGCCAAGAGGATCCAGGTGGCAAATGGAATCAGATCGATGATTTATCCTTTGCACGCTATCGAGTGCGCCCTGTTGTGTTTCATGACTACATTGCTCGAATTCCTCGTGCGGATGATCAGTGTTGGCGCGCAGTACAACACATCGCTTGGCCTCTTCAATCCGTCAATTTCACAGTCTTCGATAGCACCGCTCTTCAACGGCATTATGGTATTGATGGCATTCTCAAATGCCTTGGCCATGAAGATTTCAGAAGTCAGCAACAACTACCGCTTCCTCTACCATCTGGGCATCCTCCTAATGATGACTGGCGGAATAATGCTCGGAGTTTCACTATCAGTTGAGATGCTGTTCGCAGACATGTTCAAACTTGACTTCACCAAGGGGCTCGGTCCTTGAAGCGGAAGAGAAAGTCCAAGACGATCGCGATGTTGTGTTTGCTGGCCTTCTCGGTTCTCATCTCCGTTTCTGCCAAGCCGGTGAGCTCACTGGGTAGCGGCAGAGCCATACTCGTCCGGATTGATTCCGCCATAGACTACAAGACCGCTGATCTTGTGGACGAGGCTGCAAAAGACATCGAAGAAGGAAAGGCTGTTGCACTGCTGATCCAGGTGAACAGTGGCATAGGATACTTGTCGCCAACATTGAGTATAGTGAATAGACTCAGTTCACTGAACATCACGACTATCGCTTACATCGGTCCAAGCGGAGCCGTGGCTTCAGCCCACGGAGCATACCTGGCGATGGCGAGCGGGATTCTGGCAATGAACGAGGGGACCACTATCGGAATGGCGAGGATTGCAACGGACAATTCGGCCGAAATTAACTCCCTGATGAATTTGATGCGGGAGTTAGCCACGTCCAGAGGAAGAAATGCCGAAGCAGCAGAAAGGATGGCTATCGACAATGTGGCGTACTCAGCAGAAGAGGCGTATGCCAGAGGCGTGTGCGACCTGGTTGTCGACAGCTATGAGGATCTACTCAAGAGATTCAACATAGACGCAGCCAGTGTGATTGAGAAGACCCGCGATCAAGGCTTGCACATTGACCACGAGGATAGCTATGAACTCCTGAAGCTCCTCGCAGATCCTACAACAATAAAGTATCTGTTTCTCGCAGTCGGCATCTTGGTATTCCTCAATCTTGTCTTCGCGATGACGAGACCTCGAAAGACAGGGATAGACGAGACTCACCAGGCGCTGCTTGATTTCATGCGCATGGAAATACAGAGCTTGGCGATTCTTGACGCAGGCCGAACCACAGAGGGCGTGCATGAAACGCCGTTACATACGCCAGCAAATATTCCCTCCAGTCCGACTTTCAAATTGCAAAGAATTCCCACATGTCAGCCAGCCAGGAGGATGGAAAGGCCTCTAGAGGTGAATAGGCGTTAAGGAAACGTGGGATAGTGACCTTTCTCATGGTCACCGCCATCACAATTGCGCTAGCAGGGAATCTGGCGAACGTATTGGCTGTCGACGCGAACACAAGAATAGGCGACTTCAAGGCCACTGAGAGCGGTGGCATCGCCACAGTCACAGGTGTCCTGCAACACAGGGATGCAGCTGGAGATTTCCGTCCGCTCAACAGTTCGAAAGTCAAATTCTACTGGTGGGCTACCGGATCGGCTCTCACAACCTACCTAGGCGAGGTCTATACAAACGAGAAGACTTCGTCGCAGCCCGGCGCGTTCACCTTCTTTTGGCAGCATGGACTCGAGCCTGGTGAGTACTATGTCAAAGGGAAGTATGAGGGCGAGACTTGGGGAGGTTACACATTCAAGGCGTGCGAAGAGAACACACAACTCCTGATACGACTGAGACTCAAGATCTCAGTCGACAATCCAACTGTTAGTGTAGCTCAAGGAGAATCGGTCACTCTTACGGTATCGGTTGGCACGATAAACACAAATGACCCGCACCCGGTGTCACTTTCAATCAAGTACCCGACCAAACTGTTCGTCACCGAGACCTTCTCGCTGGTTTCTGGCAATACCCCACTCGTATCAAAGCTCAGGCTGGACGTTTTGAATGTCACTCAGCCCGGGAGCTACACAGTGACCGTTACCGCAAGATCGGATGAGGACAGTTCGGTCACCAGCAGCACAAGCCTCATCGTGCATGTGCAACAGAACACACATACCATAACGGTAGAGATCGAAGGCTTGCCGTCGGACATCGAGACATCACTATACGTCGATGGTATCCTGATCGGAAGCATGGGGACCGGAATCACTACTCTCATCATCTCGAACAAGACAAAGGCCGTGTCCGTTTTGAAAGAAATTGTCTCAGGTGACACGCTCTACCTCTGCGAGAGCTACACAAAACCCGCGGATGTGAAGGGCACTGATTCATTTGTCTTCAAGTATGCCACACAATATCGGTTGAGGATCTCGGGTGATCTGCCGCACGGCATAGTATGCAAGCTAATCTTGAAACTAGATGGTGTAGACAAGAGCGATTTCGAATTCAAACCTGCTCAGGGTTACAATGATTTCTTGCCGAAGGACACCACAGCAAACTTCGCGATCTCACCGGATTACATTACCACAACTCAGGTGAATTACAAGTTCAGAGAGTGGAGAGAGCTACTGACTGGTCAGATCATTAGCGTGTCCAACTCGACAGCAGATGGCCTTTTCGCTGTGAACTTGACCAGGCCGTTGGATCTCCGGGCCTACTATGACAAGTGGACAACGGTCACCATAAGAACCAACTTGCCGAGCGATTTGTCGACAAGTCTACAGATCGGACTAGTCGGTAGTGAGAAGAAGAACGCCGCCGTAACTGGATCCGTCGCCTATCAGGCGGGAGAGTTCCTCGCAGGAGCCGCATTTGAGTGCACGATTGCCCCAGATCAGCTTGTCATGTACAGTTCCGAAGGCAATGTTCGATACGAATTCCAAGGACTGAGCCCCCCGTCTCCGGTAAGTCTTGAGAAACACACGACGATCTACATCAATTATACGACCAAGTATAGGGTCCAGATCATTTCTAGATTTCCGGATGCTGTCCTACAACCGCCGGGAGGTGTCGGTTGGTATGCGCCTGGTCAAATTGCCACCCTGCAAGTAATAGAGGAGGCAAGAGATCAGCACGCAATTCCTTACACTTTCGACAAATGGGCGGGAGCAATCTCCTCTAACAAGACCATAGTAAGTTTTCCTGTAATGGCCCCAGTAGACATTGAGGTGCAATGGAAGGTCAATTGGGTTTTCCTCTTGACTCTCGCGGGCGGGTTCGTCGGAGTCGCGGTTCCCTCAGCCATCGTGGTTAAGAAGAAGGTCTTAGCGCAGGTAGGATGGCGTAAGAAGAAAAACTCGTCCAAGAAACGTGATGACAGCCAAGGCGGGCTTACCGACAGTGATATGCGAGTCTACAATTACATTATAGTGAAAGGAGGTTCTCTGAGAATAAGCGAAGCTGTAACAGATTTGGAGATGAGCAGAGAGGCCATAAAGGAATCAGTCGCGAAGTTGAGGGAGAAGCAACTTCTACGCTAGCCTCCTAGAACCACTGCAAGATATCCCTCAACATGACCAGTTTTCCTTTGTTCAATGGATTGTCTTTTCGTTCCAGACCCTTTTCTGCGGTCTCTACCAGGTACGCAAGATGTCTCAGAAACTGGTTTCTCCAGCCCGCAACGTCCTTCAAGGAGTTGCGAAGAAAGAGGTATTCGATCAGAAGCTCCTCGAAGGCGGCATTGAGTTCCTCCTCTTTGAACAGATCCTTGCACTTCTCAAGCTCCTTAGCGACGAATTCCCTATTAGCATCAAGCCAATTCTCCTCATCGAGGCTCGGGAACTTCCTGACCGCGTACGTCATCCCGTTCACCGATGCTTCCGGGCCCTTCTCGCCAAGCATTAATAAGATCTCTCTACAGTCAGCCTCATTGCAGTAAGGATGATTCCATCCGTCTATCTAGTTTCCTCCGAGTTTAATGATTCGATTTTGGATGAGAGCCCACCTCGGAATCTAGGCCAGAGAAGACATGAGAAAGGTGGCTGTATCAGACCTGCACTCACTCGATGAGGCACGCACATGGTTTTTCCTTTTGAACTCTACTGCAAGAAATGCGGTGGCATGATCCTCTCTTTTCAGAGTGGCGACTCCGTCGGAGACATGTTGAAGCTGTTCGAAAAAGAAGCCTCCGTTGATTCATGGATTTCGAATAGACTTCGCGGTCGCCCGTTTCGCTGCCCTCACTGTCGAAGGGCGATCATCGGCGATCCCCTGGTAAGAGGCGAAGTGATGTTCGGGGAATGGAGCGATAGCCCGGACGAGAAAACCTCCCCGATTATCTTCTACGTTTGACGCCCCGTGCCCATTCCCTCTGGTGAGGAAGCACTCGACGCGGATGAAGAGGTTCTCATCGCGGATAGAGCCCAGTACAATAGGTCTGTGTGTACTGTTACCAGTCCTTCAAGTTTTCCCCTATTCACTACAGGCAGGCGCCTGATGGCCTTCTTTCTCATCAGATCAAGTGCATCGACGACGAGGGTGTCAGGAGACACGGAGATCAGCGGTCGGCGCATGAGGGAGCCGACGTCTTTGTCAAAAGCGTTCCTATCTTTGGCGATCTCCTTCATGATGTCTCTCTCAGTCAGTATTCCAACAGGATTCCCATTCTTGGTGATGACAACACATCCAATGCCTTTCTCCACCATTAGTCGAACCGCGTCAACGAGATTGGAGGATGTTTCGGTCGACAACACATTCTTGACCATGATTTGGGAGACCGAGTTTTTGCTGCTCAAATCATCATCCCATGATCTCAGAAGCCGGCTTCCAGTAGGCTGAGCCTCACGATGCCGTACGTATTATAGGTTTGCTGTTGCCAACGCGCGTG